>JALWLM010000464.1 GCA_027084145.1 Crocinitomicaceae bacterium
ATTTTTTGAATGCAATCACTAAAATAAGTGAAAATATTTACATATCAAAAGCTGTGTAAGTTTTTCTTACACAGCTTATTAATGTTTCTTATTGAGAATTCTTTGCGGATTTAAGGTTAAATTTAATTATTGTTTTAGTGAGATGTTCTACATATCAAAATAAAAGTGGAACTGGAACTGAAAGTTTTGATGTTCTAAATATTAAAAACATTTCAAAAAAATATTTTAATAATCGCAACTATGTTTTGGTATTTAGTGATGCATTAGCTCATAGGTTTTACTATTTTTTTGATAATGATAGACTAAAAGCATACAGCTTATCTTTTGACGATGCTAAACAAAGGTTTTATATTAAAGAAAATAAAGAGAGAATATCTAAAAGTTTGCAAGAGATTATTAATAGGATTAGAAATAATGAAACATTAGCTTTAGAAAGCCCTAACAAATGTCAAGACTGTTATGTAGCAATCTTATACAAAGTTATTGATAAAAACGGCAAACCCTTTATCGATTTAAAAAAGATATTGGCTCAAGACTATGTTGGCCCCATACATTGATTCAAATCTATTTGTTGTAGCAAGACGGTACATCTTTATGGCTTCCAAGGGCATAGTCTGTCCCGATGACACAGGAAATCGGGAAAAAGATGATGAAATAAAAGGCAGAGGCAACAGCCTAAACTACAAATACCGCATGCACGACCCGCGTATCGGTAGATTCTTTGCTGTTGACCCGCTGGCAAAAAAATATCCTTGGTATACGCCTTATAGTTTTAGTGGAAATAAGGTTATCCATGCAGTTGAATTAGAAGGATTGGAGGAAAGTTATATTGCAACTAAAAACAAAGACGGTAAAACAAAATTAACATTACCTATAATTGGCATGTTTGCTGAACTTTATGGAAAATCTTACTGGATTGCAGGGTCAAAAGCAAATATCAATATCAATCAAGAATTACACGATAAATTAACGGGGTATAAATCAGGAGCAATTACACTCGGTTTTGATATTAATTACACAAATAGTTACGGGAAAGAAAATGGCACAAATTGGCTACTATTAACATCTCATGAAATAGTCCATGTACACCAGTTTATTAGAACATTTGGACAAAATTTTGAAAATAATGAACAATATCTAAATGCAGTCGGTTCATGGATGTTTGTTTATGGTATTGATGCTGCCGCGACTTGGTTAGACAATCCAAATGGAAATCCCAATGAACTTCACGATGATATTGATATTGAAAAAGAAGCAATAAAAAATGAAAAACTTTTTGAAAATTTTTTTAATGCTCAATACTATAAACGGAAAGATGGTAGTTATGGAAATAAGGTAGTTGATTTATTAAAGGATGCGGACAAAGCGAAACAAAACGATGATAAAGACGGGTATAGAAAAGCTTATGATTCCCTAATAAATTTAGCAAAAGAATACAAAGAATCATTAGAAAATGAAGAATAATAAGATTTTATTTTTATTAATTATTTTAGCTACAATTTTAAACAATTGCACAAAGCCAATTGAGTTGAAATTCGACAATAGTTCCTTTTGTATTTCTGATAAAAATGGAGGCATAATAAGGTTAATTATTATTCAAAAAATAGATTCGTCAGAAAAAATTGTTTGTGAAACAATGATTTCAAAATCGCTTAATTCAAAGGGTTCAAATACAATATGTCTATTTAAAAATAATAAAGGATATGATCAATATAAGCAATGTAAATTAGAACGAGGTTTTTATTACAAAGTTACTGCTCGAAATATTGGTCATTCAGATACTCTTATATTTAGAATGAAGTAAATACCGCTCCGTCAGATTCTCTACCCCGCTACCGCACGAATCCTTTCGTGTGGTTGTCTAATATTTCTACTAGATTACTAATGACTTAACCAAAAAGCCACTTGTTTTTGAGTGGCTTTTTTGCTTAAAGTGCAGCAATGTTTTTTTGAAAGAAGTCTTTAAAGCTTTAATAAATATCTTTTCTATGTCCGATAGCTATTACATCAACAATAAGTTCAGCATCGAAAATCTCGTATATAATACGATAATTTGCCACACGAATACGATAAGCATCTCTACCTTTTAGTTTTATGTAGCCCCGTGGTCTCGGGTTGTACTGTAAGTTGTAAATAGCTTGTTTTATTTGGGTAAAATACGGCTCGTTTATTTTGGCAAGAGTTTTAATGACACGTTTTTTAATTCTAATTTGATATCCCATTTGCTATTTATTTTTACGCTTCTGTTCAATCAACTCAAAAGCTTCATCTATGGGTAAAGCCTCGTCTTTATCCTTTTTAGCTTTATCGTACAGCTTAATATCTTCCAGTTCTTCCAATTCTTCAATCATTTCGTTATAATCTTTGATAGGAAGAATTACCGCTAGTTTTTTAC
>JALWLM010000465.1 GCA_027084145.1 Crocinitomicaceae bacterium
AAAGGAATTAATTCTAACATCTCAATATCTTTTTTATTCATTTTTACAACATATATTATCATGACAACAAAAAATATTATAAAAATTAGCAAGGAGAAGATGGGGTAAATTTCTACCCCGTCTATTCCTGAAAGATTATGTTTAATATATCTAAGCATTATTTTTCAGCTGTTTTAATATCTGTACCCAATCTTTGAAGATATGCGATAAGTGCTACAATTTCTTTCTTCTTTAATTCTTCAACCTTAGTTTTCTTATTGAAGAGCTTTTGTTCTTTCTTGGGTAGATTGTTATACAAATTATCTACAATATCAATAGCAATTTCTTCGGCTTGTTTTTCCGCCTCTGTTTTAGCTATTTTTTCAAAGCCTTCAGGGTACGGCACACCTAATGTTTGCATTGCTTTTATTTTCTTATCTAACATGGATAAGTCTAAATCATTTTCAGCAAGCCAAATATATTTAGGCATCAGAGAGCCGGGAGAAACGATTTTTGGCCGTAGAAGGTGGTCATAATGCCAGTAGTTACTACGTTTGCCACCTTCTCTAGCTAAATCAGGCCCTGTACGTTTAGACCCCCATTGGAAAGGATGGTCGTAAACAAATTCTCCGGACTTAGAATATTCACCATATCTGGCAGTTTCAAAACGTAATGGGCGTACCATTTGAGAATGGCAGTTGTAGCATCCCTCTTTAACATAAATGTCTCTTCCTTCTAATTCAAGGGCAGAGTAAGGTTTTACACTTTCAATAGTCGGCACGTTACTTTTTACAATCATTGTAGGGACGATTTCAGCAATACCTCCTATAGCTACAGCGATAAGAGAAAAAACTAAGAATTTAACAGGCTTATGCTCAATTCCTCTATGCCAGTATTTTCTATCTTCTTTAGATTCTTTAGCATTAATAAGATTTACAGCTTCATCTTCTTCGTTTTCAACAAGTTTTCCTTTTTGAGCTGTTTTGAATAGATTATAAAACATTATACAAGCTCCAGTTAAGTATAATAAACCTCCAAGTGTTCTTAATATATAATAAGGTTTTAAAGCTGTAACGGTGTCTAAAAACTCTCCATTCACAAGTGTTCCGTCAGGGTTGAAATCTTGCCACATTAATCCTTGGACAAACCCTGCAATATAGATAGGAATAGCATATAATAAAATTCCTAAAGTTGCAATCCAGAAGTGTTGATTCGCTAATTTTTTAGAATATAAAGGTGTTCTGTATAAGCGAGGGAATAACCAATAAAGCATACTAAAAGTAAGCATTCCATTCCACCCAAGACCTCCAACGTGAACATGAGCTATTGTCCAGTCTGTAAAGTGAGACAATGTATTAACAGATTTTAAAGAAAGCATTGGACCTTCAAATGTAGCCATACCATAAGCAGTAAGAGCGACCACCATAAATTTAAGCATTACTTCATCTCTTACTTTATCCCATGCTCCTCTTAATGTAAGCAAACCATTTAACATTCCTCCCCAAGATGGTGCAATTAACATTACAGAGAATACGACTCCTAATGTTTGTGCCCAGTCGGGAAGAGAAGTATATAGTAAGTGGTGAGGACCCGCCCAGATGTAAATAAAAATTAAAGCCCAAAAATGAATAATTGACAGTCTGTATGAATATACAGGACGATTTGCAGCTTTCGGAACAAAATAATACATCAGTCCTAAATATGGAGTAGTTAAGAAGAAAGCAACAGCATTATGTCCATACCACCATTGTACTAATGCATCTTGTACTCCTGCGTACCACGAGTAACTTTTCAAGAAAGAAATAGGTAGCTCAAAAGAGTTTACAATATGTAACATTGCCACAGTAACAAATGTTGCAATGTAAAACCAAATTGCCACATACATGTGTTTAACACGACGGTTAAGAATTGTCATAAACATATTTAACCCCCAAACAACCCAAATAAGGGCAATGGCAATATCTATCCACCATTCCAGTTCGGCATATTCCTTTCCTGTTGTTATACCTAAAGGTAAAGTCAGTACCGCTGAAAGAATAATTAACTGCCATCCCCAAAAATTAATTTTACTTAGTGTATCATTCCACATTCTCGTTTTCAGAAGCCGTTGTAAAGAATAATAAACTCCCATAAAAATTCCGTTTCCAACAAAGGCAAAAATAACGGCATTTGTATGTAGAGGTCTGATGCGACCAAATGACAACCAGCTTAAAGGGAGGTAATCATTGAAGAAATCGGGGAAAGCAAGTTGAAGGGCGGCTATGAGTCCAACAAGCATTCCGATAACCCCCCAGATTATCGTTGCATAAGCAAAGTCTTTTACGATTTTATTGTCGTAACTGAATTTCTCAACTTTCATTTTTTTTGGTTTTTATTTTATTATTTATGTTTTTATTTTCAAATAAAACAC
>JALWLM010000466.1 GCA_027084145.1 Crocinitomicaceae bacterium
ATTTTGAATATCCCAGCGTCCACTATAATTTAATGCTAATACGAGATGAATTCCTGTATTTTTTTTTGTCTTTTCATAAGCGTCCTTCATTGCTTGCTCACAATTTCCCGGAAGACTTTTTAGATCTCCAATAGTCCTGACAACAACATTGTTTTTGTGAAGTGATTCTACTTCATTACTTATTGTGTCAACTAACAATTGCATTAAAGCATCCACTTCTTCTTTAGGGCGATTCCAGTTTTCAGTAGAAAAAGCATATAGTGTAAGATACTTCACCTTAATTTGTTGAGCAGCTTTAAGTGCTTCTCTGACAGATTCAACACCAACATTGTGCCCGAAAATCCTGTTTTTATCTTGTTTTTGAGCCCATCTACCATTTCCATCCATGATGATGGCGACGTGTTTAGGAACGTTGATAAGGTTAATATTTTTTAATATATCCACTTTTTATAATGCTGATCTCAAAAACAAACAACGAAGATAATGAAAGAAAAGTATTTATATTCCTTTTTTCTTACCTTTCCTTTATTTTTTATAAAAGTAAAAGAGGTCTTTTTTTATGAAAGACCTCTTTTACATATAATCTCTATATTTTTTGTTTATCCGTTGAAATCTACTGAAAGAAGGCTGATGCCTTCAATGGGATTCATAATCATTACCGGAATTTTAGCTTCATTGGTAATAATATATTCTTCTTTGTTTCCGCCAAGAATTCCACCAAATAATCGAATTTTGTTTAAATTCATTATTGCAATTAAATCCGCATCAATACTAACAGCGTATTTAACAATTTCATGGTCAAAATCACCACTTGGCACCGTTGTGATGTACATTGAAACGCCTCTTTCTCCTAAATATTTTTTAGCAAATTCTTTATTTGCTTTTACTTTATGTAAAAGAAATTCATCTTTTTCCTCCGGAATAAGAATATGTACTTTAGAGTTGAAATAATTAGCCAAATGTGATACGATTGCTAATTTTTGTTTCGTTTCTTTATTGAGGTCTAAAGGAACAACAATGTCATCGTAACCTGTTTCTTTAGGTGTTGATTCTTGAACAATAATAAAAGGGACAGTTGAATTATTGATGACCTTTAAAGCATTCATCCCTGTAATATGTTGCCAACCGTGACGGCCATGTGTACCCATAAAAATGAGTTCTGCATGTTGTTCTGCTGCAAAGTCTCCAATATCATTAAAAATACTTCCTACTCGAACGTAAGGTGTGATTTTTACTCCTCTATCAGAAAAAGTTTCAGCAATTTTTTCAAGTTTTCCTTCTGCTTCAGGGATATCTTTACTTTTGCTGACAACATGAATTATAGAGATTTGAGCATTTAATGGTTTAGCTGTAGCGATTGCATACTCCAATGCGATATCGGAAACATTTGTGAAATCATGAGGTACGACAAAGGTCTTGGGCTTGTTTTTCATATTAAATAGATATTAGCGTGTGTGATTACAAATATAACTATTTTTTTACTTAAATGCACTTTGTTTTCGTTCTCTTTTTTTAATATAGGCATTGATGAATACAGAGGTTAAGATGATAGAGGCACCAATGTAAAATCGAGGGCTTAATAATTTGTATTCCCCAAGAATAAATATTGCTAAGATAAGGGTGTAAATTGGTTCTAAGTTGATAGATAGGGAAACGGTAAAAGTACCAAGTTCTTTCATAACATGGATGATGACGATAAAAGCAATAGCGGTACAAATGACCCCCAAAAAGAGGAGCCATAAAAAGTCGCTTAAAGTCATATTAATGTATTCGGGCTTTAGTTTCTCATTGTAAAATAAAAGAAAAAAGATAACGATTGTCGAGGATAGCATTTCGTAAAGAGAAATAACCGTAGGAGACTCTGTTTGTGAAAATTTTGTGTTATAAATAGAAAAAATAGCGGCAAAGACAGAAGAAATAAGTCCCAAAAAGAGTGCTTGATATTCACTAATGGTAAAATCATCCGTAATAATGTATATCCCAAAAACAGTAATTGTGCTAAGAAGGATTTCTGTTAGTGATATTTTTCGTTTGACAATAAGCGGTTCTATCCATGCAACGTGTAAAGTTGTTGTCGATAAACATAGGATACCTAGTGAAGCGGTAGACAATTGAATAGATTGATAGAATGTTATCCAGTGGATACCAACAACGCAACCGATAATTGCAATGGGGAGCATGTTCCGGGTATGATTTAGTGTAATTTTTTCTTTCTTTAAAATGAGGTATATAAAAAGCGTAATGAATGCAATGATTACTCGGTACCAAACGATAACATCAGCATCAAGGTGAATGATTTTTCCAAGAATACCTGTAAACCCCCAAATCAGGATTATTAAATGCATCGCAAGTAAAGTGTGTCCTCGTGTTTTCAT
>JALWLM010000467.1 GCA_027084145.1 Crocinitomicaceae bacterium
TTATACACCCGAACCCTGTTGATACTCTTTTTTTTAAAAAACAAAAAAAAAAAATTAAATATGAAATAGTTAAAATTATTAATGTTGGTAGAATTTCTGAAGAAAAATGGTTTGATATTGCTATAAAAGTTATTATAAATATTTTGGAAAAAGGATATAAAAAAATTCACCTGCAAATAATAGGCTCAGGTAAAGAGACTAATAAACTCTATAATCTTATTACAAATAATAATCTTCAAAAGTATGTAAACATAACACCTTTTTTATCACAAGAATTATTGGTGGAGAAATACAATAGAAGTGATATTTTTTTATTATGCTCACGAAGAACACATGACAGTGAAGAGACACAAGGTATTGTAATTCAAGAAGCACAATCAATGCAACTACCGGTTGTAGTATCAGATATCGGGGGTGTTAATGAAGGTCTAATTAATAACATGACCGGTTTTTTATGTAATGAAAATAACATTGAGTGTTTTTCAAATAAATTAATCCAGTTAATTACAAATAAAGATTTGCGAGAAAAAATGGGTAAAAAAGCACGGGATTTTATCAAAAGCAATTATGATTACGTTATAATGAATAAAAAATTAGAAAATATTTATAAGTTAGTATCGAATGCCTAAAATATCTGTAATAATACCAAACTATAACTGTGCTCAATGGCTACCGAAAGTTATTGATAGTTGCTTAATTCAACAGTATTTGCACGAAATTATTGTTGTAGATGACCATTCTACGGACAATAGTTGGGAGGTTTTACAAAATCTTAAAAAACAAAATTCCGGAATATTAAAAGTTTATAAAAATCCCGAAAAAGGTGGTAATAATGCACGAAATTACGGTTTCTCAAAATCATCAGGTGATTATATTCAATGGCTTGATGCCGATGATTTCCTCTTAGAGGGAAAATTTGAAACTCAATTTAAAAAGTTTAAAGAAATACCGGATACAGGTGTTGTATATTCCGACTGGTATATGGATTTTTATGAAAATGGTAAATTTATAACAAGAACAGAGAAAAAAAAAGAAGTTTATAAAGATTTTACTTTTGAAATACTGTCTGACAACTGGTCTGCAAATAATTGTTATCTTTTTAAAAGAGTAATTGCACAAAAATTGCATGATATAAAAGCATGGAATCCGGATACAAAAGTAGGACAAGACAGAGAATATGTTACAATGGCTGCACTTTTAGGGGCAAAATTTACTTATGTAAAAGGTTTTTTTTCAGTATATAATATCTGGAATAAAAATTCGGTTTCGGCAATGAACTTTAAACAGCGTCTTGTTTATCAGTTAGAACTGGAACAAAAATTTCGTAATACGATACTCGAAAATAACTATCCGAAACCTTTGAAAAGAAAATATTTATCTCTTCTTAATGCGCACACAATGAATGCATGTTTTTATAATTCCAAACTTACAATTTTAAACACATTTTCTTTTTTTAATATCCATTGGAAACTAATTCATTGGAAAAAACATCCTTTTATCCCTTTTATTTATTTTTGGCAGCATATGAAATACCTGAAAAATAAAATTTTCAATTAACTCTTATTTATTTCCAAAACCATATAAATTTGCATAAAAACAGAAATGAATGCCTAAAAAAATTCTTTTCATATCATCTGCCAATTTAACAACCAACCCGCGACTGGCAAAGGAGCTTAAATTTGCTGTAGAGCAAGGATATAATGTTAATTTTATAGGTTTTAAATTAGGCAATTGGAGTGATGAAATCGATAAAAAAAATATTCAAAACATCAAAGCTGATTTTAAATATATTCCGCTTACCCGAAAACCTTTTTTTAAATGGTTTATTAGTTCCTTAATCGAAAAATTGTCGCAAAAACTGTATCCTTTTTTTAAACATAGCTTAAAAATAAATGCTTATGCCCATTCAAAAAGAAGTTTCTTGCTATGCAATTATCTTAAAAAACATAAAAAACATTACGATTTGATAATTGCCCATACATTGCCTACACTATATCCGGCTTATAAATTGGCTCAAAAAACAAATACACCCTTTATTTTTGATATCGAAGATTTTCATCCCGGAGAGGCTGTGAGTTTAGATGCACAAAACGAAAAGCAAAGGCGTATTTTCTTAATGAAAAAACTTTTAGCGCATGCAAGTTATATAACTTATGCTTCGCCGCTTATTGGTGAATACAGTTTAAACATCTTAAACAATTATCCCGAAAAGCGTTACCGGCTTATTAACAATTGTTTTTCGCAAACCGAATTTCAGTTTAAAAATACATCCGGAAAAATAAAATTTGTTTGGTTTTCGCAAAATATTGCCGCAGGGCGTGGTTTAGAATTAGTAATTCCTGTTTTGGCACAGTATAAAAAT
>JALWLM010000468.1 GCA_027084145.1 Crocinitomicaceae bacterium
AATTAATTGCAAAACATCCTGTTGAAAACAGAGATGAATCAAGGTTAATGGTGGTACATCGAAAAACCGGAGAAATCGAACACAAAATGTTCAAAGATCTTTTGAATTATGTAGATGAAGGAGATGTACTCATTCGAAACAACACTAAAGTATTTCCTGCTCGTTTATATGGAAACAAAGAAAAAACAGGTGCGAAAATTGAAGTTTTCTTACTTCGAGAATTAGACAGAGAAAGTCTTCTTTGGGATGTTTTAGTTGATCCTGCCAGAAAAATTCGTATTGGAAATAAATTATATTTTGGAGATGATGAATCTCTAGTTGCTGAGGTTATTGACAACACAACATCTAGAGGTAGAACACTTCGTTTCCTTTTTAACGGAACATACGATGAATTCAAAAAGAAAATAACAGAACTGGGAGAAACACCACTTCCAAAGTATATCAAACGAGATGTTATTCCTGAAGATGAAGAACGTTATCAAACAATTTATGCCAAAGAAGAAGGTTCTGTAGCTGCCCCTACGGCAGGACTCCATTTTTCCAGAGAATTATTAAAGCGCTTGGAAATCAAAGGGGTTAACTTTGCTGAAGTTACTTTACATATCGGGTTGGGAACATTTCATCCTGTAGAAGTAGAGGATTTAACAAAACACAAGATGGATTCCGAAAGATGTGTTATCCCTAAAGAAACTGTAGAAATTGTTAATGAAGCAAAAAGAAATAAGAAGAAAGTGATTGCTGTTGGTTCAACTTCGATGCGTACAATAGAATCATCTGTTTCTACGGATGGTTTTTTAAAACCTTTTGACGGATGGACAAATAAATTTATTTTCCCTCCTTATGATTTTAAAATTCCTGATGCATTAATCACTAACTTCCATATGCCATCTTCTACTCTTTTAATGATGATTTCTGCATTTGGAGGACACGATTTAATTATGAAAGCTTATAATATCGCCGTTGAAGAAAAATATCGTTTTTACTCATACGGAGATGCAATGCTCATCTTATAAAATATCCAACCAACAAAAAAGGAGGCAAATGCCTCCTTTTTTGTTTTATAATAATTCAAAATTTACATCTATTGAAGTGTAAAGTTGATGGGTAAACGACAACGCGTTCTTACCTTCTTTCCTCCGGACTCCCCGGCTACCCATTTAGGCATTTTTCGAACAACACGTTTTGCCTCTCTATCTAAATCAGGGCTCACCCCTCTTTCTACTTTGATGTTCGTAATTCGACCGTCAGGCTCAACAACAAAAGAAAGGAAAACCCTCCCCTGCTCATTCATTTCTATAGCTGTCTGTGGATATTGAATGTTTTCTGCAATCCATTTCTTCATTGCAACAACTCCCCCGGGAAACTGTGCTTCCACGTCAGGAAAATCAATAATTTCTTCCTCTATAACAACCTCTTCAACAGGAGCTGTTTCAACAGGTGGATCGGTTACAACGACAACATCAGGCTCTTTTTCTGTATTTTCTTCCACCTCAATCTCTTCTGTTATTGGTGGTGGAGCATCTACGGTTGGTGGCGGTGGTGTTTCTATTTGCTCCGGCTCATCGACTTCTTCTTCTATGTATTGTATTTCTGTTGTGTCATCTCCGGAAGCTAATTTGTCTTCACTTTTTATTTCTGTTGTATAAGTAAATGCAGCCAAAACCAACCCTCCTATGAGCAAAAGCCCTGAAGCAATCAATGGAGTTCTTATTGATTCAATATCTGCATTTGGATTCTTTTTAAGTTCCATATCCTTTAGTTTTAAATGTAAATTTATAAAAATATATCAAATTTAATACCAAAATAATTTCTTCTCCCCCGGAATAATTACTCCCGTTTTTTTTTGACACAATCAACAGCTACTAATTGAACACTTAAAAAGTGAGATTTTAACCAATTAATGCCTTATATGCTCCTGCATCCAATAATTCTTCGATTTCTTCCGGAGAAGAAATTTTAATCTTAATCATCCATCCTTCTCCATAAGGATCTGAATTTACTCGCTCCGGCTCACTTTCTAATTCTTCGTTAAATTCTATAATTTCTCCCGATAAAGGCATAAATAAATCTGATACTGTTTTTACTGCTTCTACAGACCCGAACACCTCTTCTTTGTCTAATTCTTCCCCTTCTGTATCTACTTCTACGTAAACAATATCTCCAAGTTCTCCTTGAGCAAAATCAGTAATCCCTACAATCGCTATATCACCATCAATTTTAACCCATTCATGGTCTTTTGTGTACTTTAATTCTTCTGGAATATTCATATCTATTTCTTTTTTCATTACTTGAACAACAAAAGTAAAATTTTTTAAATATGTTTAAGCATTTTTATAACAATAAAATTTCTCGGAATAT
>JALWLM010000469.1 GCA_027084145.1 Crocinitomicaceae bacterium
ACCCTTTATTTATATAGATATTATAGCATTTTCATGGTTTTAGCATAGTTAAAATTATGTTTGTTTTAGGGTGAAAATAGTAGAATGTTTTTAAATGTAGTTGGATGGTGAGTTCTTTCACAGTCTCCTTGCACCGAACAGGTAAACCTGTCGGTGAAGTCGACCGTTGTTCGTCCCCGCTCCGCGGGAACGAACAACGGTCGCGCTGAGCACACTTCGTGTGACTCCTGCCTTTTGTTATTCTACGCTCCGCTACGAACAACAAAAGGCAGGAGTCACACCCTTAAGTTTAGTTTCAGAAAACCCCTAACGGGCTTTCCTGAAACTAAACTTAAGGGGTGCTCAGCGCGACCGTTGTACAAATAAAAATAAGGATTAAAATGCCAGAAATGGAACAAATAGCGACACCAGAAGAAAAAAAATTAGAATTAGTTTTTTCAAAAGAAGCAATAGCAATTAGAGCAAATGATTTGCAAGGTTTCTTATTTTATTTTAATATGTATTATTTAAAGCTTATTGAAGAGTACAGCATTAAAGACCTTAATAAGCTTATGAATTATGAATATCTTATAAAGCAAAATTTTGTTTTTACCAATGAAGATTATTACTACTATTCAAAAAAACTATATAACAACAATGATTTACTTATTTTTGAAATTGAAAAACGTTCCCCTTTAAAAATTGTCTTTGGTGGTACAATGATTGCATTAGCATTAGCCATTATATTAGCAGGCGGTAATGTTGAATTTAATGCTTCAAAATTAACAATCAAAGCTACTATTAACAAAAGTCTAGGTGAGTCTTTACTTGATTTAAAAAAAGTATTTGACAAAGATGATTAAGATTAATGTACAACAAGTACGAGGTGAGGAATAAGTTACCCTGACGGCTAACTTATTCCTCACGATAATCGTTGTTCGTCCCCGCTCAGCGCGACCGTTAGGTTCACAGTACATATGAAAACAACTAAAAATTATAGGGATTTTATGAAAACTAAAATTAATAACTTTTTAAATGATGGTTTTGAAAAAAAGCTATTCAATTCATCTATTTATAATTTAGAAGATAAAAACAATAAACTTAGATTAAATAATTTTGCATACTCTATGAGAGAATTAACTAGACATATACTTGAGCGTTTTTCTCCTGATAAAGAAATTTTAAAATGTTCTTGGTATAAAAATGAGACTAACAAGGAAAATGGTATTTCTAGAAAACAAAGATCAATTTATGCCATACAAGGTGGATTAACGAATGATTATATTTTAAATGAACTAGAAATAGATTTAGACTATATTCATAAAAATTTAATTTCTTCAATAAATAAATTGAGTAAATTTACTCACATCGGCAAAGAAACATTTGATATATCAAATGATGAGATAGATAAACAATCTCAAAAAGTTTTGAATGATATTTTAAACTTTTTAGAAATGATAATTACATGTAGAACTGAAATTATAGAAAAATTACAAGAACATATTAACTTAGAGTTAGTAAATACAATATTTTCAGAGACCATACAAGATTTAGATATGCTATCTACTCACCATTTTATTGAAGATTGTCAAATAGATGATATCAAAATTACAAACATTGATTCATCAAAAATATATTTTAAAGTATCTGGAAGCCTATATTGTCAATTTCAATATGGTTCAAATTCTGATTTAAAGCGAGATGATGGCTATATTACTTCAAAAACTGCACCATTTGAATGTAATTTATTTACATATATTGATAACCTAGAAAATATAATTTGTGTACCAGAAAATATTTCCTCTAGTATAACAATTGATGATATTTTTAACTAGTAAAAACCTAACAAAACCTCGTATCGAATAAATGCCCTCTCGGGCATTTATTCGATAGAGTCAACCGTTGTTCATCCCCGCTCAGTGCGACCGTTGCCAAAAAACAACATCTTTAGTTTTCAAATCTCATTATGAAATATCATCTTGCTTTCAAAATGATATTTGATATACAACACATTTTTACACCTTCTCTTTAAATAAAGAGACAAAATCTCTAAAAAAAATATTGATTTTGTATTTTATTTGGGATATAATGTAAAAAAATAAAAAAGGATAGTATCATGAGTAAAACACAAACAACAATCAGGGTCGATGAAGAAAACTATCTAAAAGCAAGAGAGATTTTAAGTCAAATTGGGCTTAACTATTCGCAGGCAATAAGTGTTTTTAATAATATGATAGTTTTAAATAAAGGCTTACCATTTGAATTAAAGATACCAAACAACCAAACAAAACAAGCTCTGCATGAATTAGAAGTTAAAGATGGAAAAACATTTGATAACGTAGATGAACTATTTGCCGATTTGGACTCTTAG
>JALWLM010000470.1 GCA_027084145.1 Crocinitomicaceae bacterium
TTTTAATTTTCCGATTTCGTCTGAAAAGAATTCAAGAAAAGAATGAAAAAGAACGATTAAGTTATCGCAATAAATTGATAGAATTGGAGCAGCAATCAATGAATGCCAGTATGAATAGACATTTTATTTTTAATGCATTAAATTCAATTCAATATTTTATTAATACAGAAGACAGGCATTCCGCGAATAAGTATCTAACAAATTTTGCTCGTTTAATTCGAAAAAATTTAGACTCGGCAACAAGTTCAGGGAACGTCGTTTCTCTAGCTGAAGAGTTAGAGCGGATAAAACTTTATCTTTCTTTGGAAAAAATGAGGTTTAAAGACCGATTTGATTATGAAATACGTTTAGAAGAAGGTATCGATGCTGAAACAATAAATATTCCGGCAATGATTATACAGCCATTTATAGAAAATAGTATTATTCACGGAATATTACCCGATGAAAACAAAAAAGGAAAAATTGTAATAAACATATATACTGAAGAGGGATTTTTGGTAATTAAAATTGAGGATAATGGAGTGGGGATAGATGAAAGTTTAATGATTAAAAGAGGCAACACAGAGGGGGATCATAAATCAAAAGGAATGGAAATAACATCTAAAAGAATCGAATTGATACAAAAACTTTCAGAAAAAAACATCCAATTGCAAGGGCCTTTTCAAATCAATAGAGATGACGGAACAATCAAAGGGACAAGGGTTTTAATCAAAATCCCAATGAATAAAGAAAAATAGATTTGTCATATAAAGTAAAATTTTGTATCTTTGTATAAGTATGAAACAATTACTTCGCATAGCATTAATTTTTATTGGTTTGTTTTTAATAGCGTCCTGTTCAAAAGAAGATGTGAGACCTATTAAAGAAGACCAAACAATTCCGGTATGGGAAAAAGGAACGGATAAAGATTCTTTTACCACTCCGATTGTTGATGATAATGAAGGGGATAATGAAGATGTTTCGGTAGATGATGACATCGATATTGTGGATCCCAATTTTGATCCTGACGGAAAAGGGAAAAGATAAATAAATTATAAAAATCATATTAAATAAAAGAGCCTTGGTTGAAAACTAAGGCTCTTTCTCTTTTATTTGTCCCGTCCGTTATATTATTCCATTCAATCAACAAAATGACAAGTTTAAATTTTTTATGAAGAAGTAGGATTAAAATTCATTAAAATAGTATAATCTTAATGTTATGGGGAAAAAAACAGATCTTTTCGAGTTAATTAAATCTTTGAGTAAATCCGAAAAACGTTATTTCAAATTGTATGCTTCCCGACATGTATTAGGAGACAAAGATGAAAACTCTTATTATAAAATATTTGATGAAATTTCTAAAATGAAGGAATATGATGAGTCCTTGTTGATTAACAAATTTAAGGGACAATCATTTTTAAATCGCTTTTCAATTACAAAAAAGAGACTTTATGATCATATCATTAATTCTTTAGATCAATTTCATTCAGAAGCTTCTATTGATGCGAGGTTATATAAAATGCTAAATGCGGCTTCTATTTTACATCAAAAATCCCTTTATAATCAAAGTAGTAAAGTGTTAAATTCTGCAGAAAAATTAGCTCGTAAACACCATAAAATAGAGATTCTTATTTTGATTTATTCTTATAAAGAAAGATGGATGGAAGCATCTGGTTATTCAAATGTATCTAGAGAAGATATCATTTATTTCTTAAAAGAGCAGAGCAGAGTTGTTGAGATTAAAAATACATGGGATAAATTATGGGAAATAAAAACCAATTTGTTTCTTCATCTTCATACAAAAGGAATTGCCCGTAGCAAAGAAGATAAAAAACAGTTTTTTCAAATAACAAAAGATCTAGCGGGTATAGAAGTTCATGAGTTGGCAACTCCAAGGTTACAATATCTTTTTTATCATACGATGAGTACCTTTCATTATGCAATAGGAGAATTTGATAAATCGTTAGCATGTCTTTTAAAAAACAAGACACTATTTGATGACAATGATTTTTCTATATCGGAAAGACTTTCATTGCTAACGAATGGGGCATACCTTTCTCACCGATTACAGCAATACGAACAGTACAAAAAATTTGTTACGGAATTGAGAAAATTAGAACATGAGGCGAAAATTACAGAGGATCTTCAAATTAAATTTTTTGCTAGCATTAAAAGTTTGGAGTTAACCCTGATGTTACATGAAAAATCACTAGACAAATCGGAAGAAATAATTTTTCAAATTCAAGAGAATTTAAAACGTTTTTCAGATAAAATTCGTCCCGGACGAGTTGCTTTTTTGTATTTTAAGATAGCGATGATATATATGCTGAAAAGAGAGTATAAAAAATCATTAGAATATGTTAATTTAATATTGAATGATATTCGCTTAGATAAAAATGAAGATATTTTAAGTTATTCCAGGTTATTACGATTAATGCTATTTTTTGAGAAAGGACAAAAAGATTTGATGTATTATGAAATAAAATCAACAAAAAAAGTTTTAAAGAAAAAAAATAGAATGTATGCTTTTGAAAAATTGCTAATGAAATATTTCTTGAAACTTTCTAAAACAAGAACAAAGCAGGATGAAGAAGAGGTATTGTATGAGATAAAAAAGGTTTTAAGTGAAATGGAGAATAAAGAGAAAATGATGGCAAATGAGATATTCAATTTTGAACAATGGCTTACAAATCATATCAAAGCAATGGATATGGTCCGGTAAAATATTAGTTTTTTATTTGTCCGGAATCGGAATTGGGCATGTCTTTTTTCTTCCCTCCACCCAAAATCAAAATTTCTACTCTTCGATTAGCTTGTTCCTCATAAGAAAATCTAGGTTTCTCATAAATAGGTTTTGTATTACCGAAACCTTTTGTTCTAATACGATTTTTATCTACACCGTGATCGATTAAGTATTTTTTAACCCGTTTTGCTCTCGCTTCAGAGATACGTTGTCCTAGCATGGAATTTTTACCCGGAGCATATACATGTCCTTGTATTTCAATACTGATGTTAGAATTTAAAAGCATAAAGTCTTTCAATCGTTTTAATTTAGGGTATGATTTTTCAGTAACTTCACTTGTACCGGGGACAAATTCAATATCTTCCAAAACAACCTGTTGCCCATCTTCAACCTCAGATAATTTTAAGATTAATTCTTGGTTATCAAAAGGAGAAACATTAAGAATCGTGTCCTTTAAGTGATAATTGGGCACTTCCGTTTCAATGATAATTTTACTTCTCCTTTCTACATTGAGCAATAAATCTGAAGCGGTGTAGTACCCGTCAAAAGTTTTAGAATCTTTAATTAAAATTGTTCCCACAATGGGTTTGTTTGTTTTTTTATCTCTGAGTGAAATACTAAAGGTAGGAGCAAAATCATCGGTTCTTTTGTCAATAACTTTTGAAGTATGTACATTAGTTATTTCCGTTTTAAAAAACCAACTTAGACTGATATGGCTTCTATCTGCTTTTGTTGTAGTAAATAAGACAACAATTTTCTCTCCTTTTTGTAGTTTTATCGGATATAAAATTCCTTTTTTCATATCATCATCAAGTCCTACAACACGTTCTGTTTTTCCTAAATGAAGACGTTCTATTTCAGCAATTCCTCTGTTGATTTCTTCACATATATCTTTTTCTTGTTTAAAAACAACCATTTGAAGATAACCTTGTTTTTTTGAAGCTTTAAAATACACCAAACCGGAATTAGAAGCTACAAAAGAAACCCACAGTTGATTAGATTCAGATAGTTCATCTAAAGAAGAGTATTTTGAAACAATACTTTTTGTAGAAGGTTTTCCTAAGAATTGTAAATCGTAATTTCCATTTTTGAAAATACTTATAGCTCCCTTACAATCATTTATTCCATATGCCTTATCTTTGGGTTGAGCAAAGAAGAAGCCTGTTAATGAGAGAAATATAAATAATTGAACTACACGCATTTCATACAAATGTAGTGCAAAAATAGAACCAATGAAAACAATTTATGAAAAAATAGGGGACGAACGGTTAAAAAAACTTATCCATCGGTTTTATGATCTCATTTTTTCCGAATCTGAAATCAGGCATTTGTTTCAAAATAGTAGTAAAGAGGATATTATGGATAAGCAATATTGCTTTCTCACTCAATTTTTAGGAGGGCCTCCACTTTACACGGAAAAATATGGTCAGCCAAAGATGAGACAAAGACATTTACCACATGAAATCACGGTAGAAGCAAAAGATGAATGGCTTCGATGTATGAAAGACGCAATAGATTCTATGGAATTTGAAGATGGATTAGGAGATGCTTTGTATCATTGTTTTCCTCAAGTTGCCAATCATATGGTAAATAGTTGAAATTTTTATTTAACTTTAAGCTTATTAAAATAATATGATTATGAAAAAATATGTAGCATATTCTTTTTTGTTTTTGATGTTCATGGCAGTTTTTTCTTCTTGTAAGAAAGTGTATGAATGTAAGTGCTATTATGCTAATGGGAAAGAAACAACGGAAACTGTAAAGTATAGAGGTAAAGATGCAGACGATGCATGTGCCAGTTTAGATGATGATTACACAAAAAAGACTTGTGTAGCAAAATACTAGAATGAATATCATAGAGTCTTTTTTTTTAGATTTAGGCTTTTCATGGACATTCAGTAAGCTATTGTCTTATTGTTTGATGCTTTTGTTGGGAGGGATTCTTGCCATTCTTTTTTACAGAAATATTAAAATCAAAAAAAGACTTCGAAAAGAAGGAATGACATTCATCATCGGGTGCATACCCTTTATTCTTTATTTTTCAGTCTTCCCGATATACGAAAGTGATTTTTTAAATAATTATAGCAAACTTGAACCTAAAGAAACAATAAAAGAATTTGAAGAAGGTAAACTGTATGTTATTTCAATACCGAAATGTCCTTTTTGCTATGAGTCTATTGATTTGACAAAAAAGATAGAAGAAACGAATCCCGATTTGCAGGTTGAATATATTGTCTGTGGAAATTCGCCAAGCTCTGTGAAGTGGTATCAGAGGAAAGCAGGAAAGAGAGTTCCGATACGATTAGCTGAAGGTTGTGATAAGATATTATCGATTTTAAAGAATGAAGAAGGCATCATCTCTTTTCCTACTTATGTTTATGTAAAAAATCGACAATTGTATGTTTGGTCAAACAATGATTTTGGAGCGTGTGCAATTGATTTTCTAAAAAAAATACAAAAAAACATATGAAAAAAAACATAGCAATTATTTGCGGAGGGTTTTCGTCAGAATATGATATTTCTCTAAAAAGTGCAAAGAATATAGCAAAGAATCTTCCCGAAAGATATCATCCTTTTTTAGTTATTTTGAGAAAAGATGGATGGTTTGTTTTATTAAATGAACAGGAAATACCATTTGATTGTGTATCTTTTTCTTTTCAGAATAATGATAAAACCATAAAGATAGAAGAGGCGATTGTTTATATCCA
The DNA here is from genome assembly GCA_027084145.1 of Crocinitomicaceae bacterium. Lineage (GTDB taxonomy): Bacteria > Bacteroidota > Bacteroidia > Flavobacteriales_D > Crocinitomicaceae > UBA4466. The sequence goes on from JALWLM010000470.1 coordinate 5,431, forward strand.
TGGAGACCCCGGAGAAAACGGTAAAGTTCAAGCATATTTGGAAATGATAGACATACCCTATTACAATTCGGGGCCGTTAGCATCTCAGCTTTCTTTCGATAAATGGTATTGTAATCAGTTTTTGAGAGGTTTTGAGATTCCCGTAGCAAAATCAATTTATTTAGACAACCGCGAAAATATCCCGGATGAAAAAGAAATTATCGATCAATTGGGATTGCCGGTTTTTGTAAAACCTTGTGATTCAGGGTCGAGTTATGGAATATCAAAAGTAAAAGATGCCTCGGAATTACTTCCTGCAATTCAAAATGCTTTTCAAGAAGGGAAGACAGTCGTTGTAGAAGAATTTTTAGAGGGAGTCGAAGTTACATGCGGGGTTTATCGAAACAGAAAAACAGACAAAATCGAAGTACTTCCATTGACAGAAATTGTATCTGAAAATGATTTTTTTGATTTTGAAGCAAAGTATAAAGGACTTTCGGAAGAGATTACACCCGCAAGAATCTCTGATGTTTTAACAAGTAAAGTACAAGAAATAACCCTAAAAGTATATCAATTATTAAACTTGAATTCCGTAGCAAGAGTCGATTTTATGATTGTTAACGATAAACCACATGTCATTGAAGTAAACACTACACCGGGTTTCTCTGATGCGAGTATTTTACCGAAAATGATTCAAACATCCGGAATCACTATCCAAGATTTTTGGGGAAGAATATTACCGTAATTCAATAGAATTGTTCCTCGTTGTACAAATAAATGCAATATAGTAAGTTCGTGGGCTTCTATGGTCGCTTACATCTTCCTTGTTTTAAAGGATTGTACATCTGCGGGTTTTTCTTCTTCGCCGGGGTAATGTTTTACCGGAGTCTATTGTTTACTGATTTCATTGAGAAAGCCTTCAATCTTTTTTCTTACTTGAGAAGAAGAGCAAGAAGCATTGTTCACAATAATTGCAAAAGCATATTTGTTTCCGGAAATTGTATGGATATAGCCACTATAAGAACGAATACGTTTCATAGAACCGCTTTTTGCATGTACACGTCCAAAACAAGTTTGGTTTTTGCACATATATTTTAATGTCCCTGTTTTCCCTGTAATAGGTAAGGATTCAAAAAAGATGTCTTTATTTTTAGATTGAGACATGAAAAGTAGTAAATCGGTTAAATTATCCGCACTAACTGCATTAGAACGGGATAGTCCGCTTCCGTCAGTAAAATAAAAATGCTGATCTAAATGCTTGGACCAAAATTCAGTCATTAATTTGATGCCGTTTTCAGTAGTTCCTTTTCCTGTTTTCTCATAAGCAACCAAACAAATGAGATGTTCGGCAAAAAGATTATTGCTTTTGTGATTAGTTGTTTTAATAATTTCAGATAGCGGAGTGCCACGATGTAAATAAATGAGTTTTTTTGAGGCATAGTCTTTTTCAATGTTAGGGTGTTGTCGTATTGTTTTTACTTCTCCTTGAACAAGAATATGATGATGAGATAAAAATGTTTTTAATTCCTTTCCAAATTGATATTCAGGATCAGGAATACTACCTTTCACAATAAAGTCATTTTTGTTTACCGGAAGCTCTCCCGTTACAAAACGATAATTAGAAAACGGACTTCCATAGATATAAGCATTATCTCCTCTTTTATTTGAACTCATGACATGATTGTGGATGATGAGATCTTTCATCTCAGGTTGGATGGAAATGATTTCCGTAGGTTCTCCCGGAGAATCTCCTGTTTTAAAATGAAAAGACATCATATTATCCATTATGGTTAAACCCGACGGTCCTGCTCCGTAATAATTTCCCATATCCACCCAACTCCAATCATCGGGGACACCATGATAGCCAAAATCCGAAGCATCGGCAATGATGTTGCCCAAAACAGTATGAATTCCATTTGTTTTTAATTCTTTTAAAAAATTTTGAAAAGCACTATTTTTTTTATCTAAAAAACGACTACCGATAGAAGGGTCCCCACCACCTTTTACCCAAATATTACCATGAAGTACGCTGTCTTTTATTTCTCCATCAATATAAAACATTGTTTTTGCTTGGTAGTCGGGACCTAAAATTTCTAAAGCAAATGCCGTGGAAAACAATTTCATAACAGATGCAGGAGTGAAAAGTTGATTCTCATGATGAGAAGCAATGATTTGACCGTTATTGAGTTGAATTAATTTCACTCCGATTCCCGCATTTTTAAAGCTTGAATCTGCTAAAAAATGACGTAAAGATTCCTTTATATTTTTTTGGGAAATTCCAAAAGAGAGAAACAATAACCAAAAACTTATTGTCAATATAGATACTCTTTGTATTTTCATCAAAAATTTTTTGTGAATTTCATAAAAGAAAGGCAATGATTGTGCCGTTTCTTGAAAAGTTTTGAACAGTCCTTTCGGGATAGTGATAATAGATGGAGAAAAAAAAGAAAACTCGTGTTTTAAGAATTATTAATCGATTTAATATCGGAGGGCCGACATATAATGCGACTTTTTTGACTGCATTTTTAGGAGATGACTATGAAACATTACTTGTTGGAGGGCTTCCTGAAAAGGGAGAGGCTGACTCACTTTATATCCTTGAAAAATATGGAGTCAAACCACTTTTATTAGAAGAAATGAAGCGGGAACCAAACTTTAAAAGTGATCGTTTAGCTCTTAGAAAATTGAAGCAAATTATAAGAGAGTTCCATCCCGACATTGTACATACACATGCATCTAAAGCAGGTGCGTTAGGAAGAAAAGCTGCTTTGGATTGTAATGTACCTATTGTGGTACATACATTTCACGGACATGTTTTTCATTCCTATTTTGGAGTCGTAAAAACTTCTGTTTTTAAATTTATTGAACGAAGATTAGCGAAAAAATCAACTGCAATTATAGCAATATCAGAAACCCAAAAGAAAGAACTGGTTCAAGATTATCATATCTGTGAAGAAGAAAAAATGAAAGTTGTTCCTTTGGGATTTGATTTAACACCGTTTTATGAGAAAAGGACGGAACGAGAATCTCAAAGAAGAAAATTCCACTTGAAAGATGATGAAATAGCAATAGCTATTATTGGTCGATTAGCACCAATTAAAAATCATTCTCTCTTTTTTGATGTCGCAGAAAAAATATTGGAAAGAGGTAATCGAAATATTCGTTTTTTTGTTGTAGGAGATGGAGAAGAAAAAGAAATAGTAGAGAAAAGAGCAAATGAAATCAATCAAAAATATGGAGAAAGAATTCATCTGACTTCATGGATTAAAGATATTGCATTATTTAATTCTGCAATGGATATTATTTGTTTGACATCTAAGAATGAAGGAACACCTGTTAGTTTGATTGAAGCTCAAGCCTCAGGAGTACCTGTCGTTTCGACAGATGTAGGTGGAGTTAGAGATATTGTTGTTCACGAAGAAACCGGTTTTATTGTACCTCATTTTGATGTCGATAAATATGTGGATTATTTGGAGAAATTAATTAAAGACAAAAAAAAACGTGAAATGATGTCACAAAAAGGGAAAGATTACGTAAAAGAAAGGTATCACTATACAACATTAGTAAAAAATATGCGTAAACTTTATGAAGAATTAATGAGTAACAAATGAATACAAAAACGATTTATATACTCACATTAGCTATTTTAACAGCTATTATCTTGACAGGTTGTGGAATTAATAGCAATGTAATGTTTAAGCAACCGAAAGGGGATATCTATCAAGACTCTATTCCTTTACGTCCATCTCAAGCATATAAAATATCAATAGATGATAAAATCTCATTTTCTTTAGCGGTAAGAGAAGGTGAAGATGTGGTTTTTCGATTATCCAATGTTGAGTCCGGAGAGAGAGTCGTAAAAGAGGAAAATGAATACCTTGTACGAAAAGACGGGACAGTAGAATTACCGGTATTGGGAGAAGTATATATTGCAGGTCTGACAGTAGAAGAGTGTGAAGATACACTTATTTCACTTTTTTCAAATCATTACCAAGAACCTTTTGTCCAAGTGAAAATAACCAATCAGCGGGTCATTGTATTTCCGGGAAATGGTTCGGATGCAAAAGTTATTCGACTTGAGAATGAAAACACAACATTAATGGAAGCAATTGCATTAGCCGGAGGAATTACAGAAAGAGGAAAAGCAAATACGGTAAAATTAATGCGATTAGACGATGGAAAAAGAGTTGTATATACCATTGATTTATCAACAATTGAAGGTTTAAAGTATACCGATATGGTTGTACAAGCTAATGATTACATCTATATAGAGCCTACACCGGATATCGGAAAAGAAATTGCTGAAGATGTTGTGCCTTTTGTTTCTATTTTATCTAGTGTTATTATTATATTTACAGCAATCAACTTTTTTAAATAAAATACCGACCGTTGAGCTCAAATAAGTTTATTATAAATAAGACATACGATCCCTTAATTTTTAGAACGATTATTCAACGTTACTGGTGGTGGCCGGTTCTATTTGTTTTTCTATTTGGAATTCTTGCTTTTTTTTATCTTCGATATACCAAGCCGGTTTACGAGTCGTCAATGATTTTGCAATTATCCGATCAAGATAATGCAAAAGAAGTTTTAGATTTTGAGAATATCAGTTCAAAACAAAATCAACTTTCCAGTGTTATAGAATTACTTCGATCAGAGTTACTATTCAAAAGAGCAATTTCTTATTTAGATATGAAAACTTCCATC
>JALWLM010000471.1 GCA_027084145.1 Crocinitomicaceae bacterium
GAATTAAAAAAACAAAAAGCAATAGACCTCATGGCTCAATATAAAATGAAGCTGGATAAGTATAAAGAATTGATGGGATATCGTTGGGCGGAATATGAAGAAAAAGATGGATTCTATATTTTTGAAGACTCCTCTACATTTGATATTTTAACTCAAGACTTTAAGTTTCCCCCTACAGATTCATCAGAATTTTTTGAAGTTCGATTAATTGCTATTCCCGAATCTTCTTTGTCAAATTCTGCGGATGAGGTCATGTTACATGTTAATGTTGTTGATGATGTTCCAAAATATGATGCTCGCGTACGATTAGAATTGTATGACTTGTTTGCATCCGATAAATGGACTCTAAACCAACCGCTATTTCATGAACACAAAGACAGTGTTTCGCTCCGAATTTTCTTTGAAAATCTATTAGATAAGAAAAAAGATTTCAAAATTATTGCTCGTGGACAAGGGATTGGAAAATGGAATGGCACTACTGTTGTCAAAGATGAGAAACCCAAAGAATTAAAACGTTATCCAAAAGGTAAAAAGGATGATGAAAGATTTAAACGCTTACGAAAAACGGAGATTTTTATTCGTATCAATAGAGATATAACACTCGAAGTTAATTCTTATACCGATCCTGTTCAATCTAACATCAAAATTCAATCACCAAAACTACTTGAATTAAAACAAAAGTACAGACTCTCGAATAATGATTTACTCAGTGCTTACAGAACAGCCGCCATCTTAAAACAATTAAAAAAAGAATTGAATGTTGTTGCAGGAACCTATTTATCTAGAGAAAAGGCTGCTCGTGTAATTGACAGATTGAACAAAAAAATCAATAAAACCCGTATTAGTGTTGGCCCTGTATCTTTTAAGTTAGAAGACTTCGAATGAATACTGATATTTCAAAAATTAAACATTGAAACGATTAAATAAAGCAATTGCAGAAACAGGTTATTGTTCCCGAAGAGAAGCAGATAAACTTATCGAACAGGGAAAAGTCACTATTAACGGAGAATCTGCAGAATTAGGTACAAAAGTTTCTGATACAGATGAAATTTGTGTAAACGGAAAACGAATCACAAAAGAAGTCCGGCCTGTCTACATTGCATTTAATAAACCCAGAGGAATTATTTGCACTACAGATAGAAGAATCAAAGGAAATATTATCGATTATATCAATTATCCTGAAAGAATTTTCCCGATAGGTCGATTAGACAAGCCCAGTGAAGGACTTATCTTATTAACCAATGACGGAGATATTGTTAACAAAATTTTACGTTCGGGAAACAATCATGAAAAAGAGTATATCGTTCGAGTGAATCGTAAAATCACTCCATGGTTTATTGAAAAAATGAGTAATGGTCTCCCCATTCTCGACACTATCACCAAGAAGTGTTTTGTCGAAAAATTAAATCCTTTTACTTTTCGAATCATTCTTACACAAGGATTAAATAGACAAATAAGACGTATGTGTGAACATTTAGGTTATGATGTTCTTAAGCTTAAACGTATTCGTATTATGAACATAAATCTCAATGATTTGAAAAAAGCTGAATTCCGTCATCTAACTTCTAAAGAACTGAAAGAATTGATGGAGTTAACAAAAGACTCATCGATTTAAATCTTGTGTCTTAATACTTCTCAGGATATAATAAAACTTATTTTCTATAGTCTTGTATCTTCCATCCGGTATCGGTGTCAAAGCAGGATTGTCAATAATGTTTCCCGCCGGATCAATTAAAACATATAGGGGAAATGAAACCACGTTAAACTCATTCCAAATGTCATTGGATTGAGATAAAATATAAGTATCCCAAGGTAATGATTCTATCATTTCAATTTCTGAATCATTGTATTTATTTTCGGGAATTACCGTAATGAAATGAACTGCAGCTCCATATTGTTCATGCAATTTTTTTAACGGTCCTATTTGTAAGCGATTTTCAGATAATTTTGGATTGAAGAAATGCAAATAAAGATGTTTCCCTTTATAGTCTTGAAGGGTTTTAATTGTCTTACTTTTATCATTAAACACAATATTAGATGCCTTTCGAGGAGTCAATTCAAGGAGTCTTTCTTTCATATTTTTTGCTATAATCTCATTTTCGTTAAAAAGACACTGATGACTTAAACTGTCTAAAATTGTTAAAATATTTGTTTGGGGGTAATCTTTATAAAAATAAGCTTCCGATAGAGCATTAATCATTATCATCTCCCTTACTCGGAGATTAATTAAAGTATATTCCGCCCCTAAAGCTTTCATCATTAAAGTCGGACTACTTTTTAAAATTCCTTTATAGATAGAATCATTTGTTCTTTGTGACAATCGAGGAAAGAGTTCTTGAT
>JALWLM010000472.1 GCA_027084145.1 Crocinitomicaceae bacterium
TTTGCTACGCAATTGGATTTTAAAATTGAAAAGAAAAGTTTAGATGCAATTCGTAAAAATGCGGAACGTCTAAAAATCATTTCTCAAGAACGCATTACGGATGAATTGAATAAAATTATTCTTAGTGATACACCTTCCAGAGGCTTTAAACTTTTATTTTCTACTCATTTACTCCATCAATTCTTTCCCGAAATGGTGGCGTTATACGGTGTGGAAACGATTAATGGTAAATCACATAAAGACAATTTTTTTCATACCTTAGAAGTTTTAGACAATATTAGCGAACATACTGATAACCTTTGGTTAAGATGGGCTGCAATACTTCATGATATAGCCAAACCACCAACTAAGCGTTTTGATCCTAAACATGGTTGGACTTTCCACGGACATGAAGACAAAGGAAGTAAGATGGTTACTCTTATTTTTCGAAAATTACGACTTCCGTTAGACCATAAAATGAAGTATGTCCAAAAACTGGTTCGACTCCACTTACGCCCCATCGCTTTAGTTAAAGGGAATGTAACAGATTCTGCTATCAGACGTTTATTATTTGAAGCGGGAGATGATATTGATGATTTAATGACCCTTTGCAATGCAGACATTACTTCTAAAAATGAATATCGTGTAAAAAAATACCGTAATAATTTTAAATTAGTAAAACAAAAGTTAAAAGATGTTGAAGAAAAAGATCGAGTACGCAATTTCCAACCTCCGATTTTAGGAAAAGAAATCATGGAGATTTTCGGACTCAAACCTTGTCGGGAAGTCGGTGAAATTAAAACAAAAATAAAAGATGCGATATTAGAAGGCATCATAAAAAACAATAGAGAGGAAGCATATCAGTATATGCTTAAAGTCGCCAAAGAAATGAATATAGAACCTAAAAAATAAAAAATGGCAGGATTAAAATTCAGAGTTCTTTTAGATGAAAAAGGAAATGAAGAAGTTTTCAGAGATATTCTTATCGATGAAAATGACACTTTCGAATCGTTATATAAATGTATTTTAGATTCCGTTGGTTTTCAACAAGAACAGATGGCTTCTTTTTATATGTCAAATGACAACTGGGACAAAGGTTTTGAAATTACATACATGGATATGGGATTCGATGATGACCCCGATTTAATTCAACCTGCTATTATGGGAAAAACAAAATTGAAAGATTTTGTTAAGAATGATGACCAAAAAATGATCCTTGTTCATGATTTTCTCAGAATGTGGATTTTCCTCATAGAGTTGATTGATGTTACCGATAAGACTCCTGAAAATCCTAAAGTTTTAGTTTCTGTAGGAAAAGCACCGAAAGAAGACTCTAAATCAGTAGAAAGAGATGATTTACAATTTCAAACAGATTCAGATTTAGATGAAGATTATGATGAGTTTGGATTTAATGAATTTGAAGACGGATATGATGAGTTCGACTTATGAAAAATGACCCTATCGGACAAGCTATTCTGGATTTTTCAAAGACAAGAAAATCAAAAGATATTATTGTACAATCTGATATTTGTGAAGATGATGCTATCCCTTCTTCGCTATTTTTCAGAGCTTACAATGAAATGCCTGAATTGGAAAAAATCGCATTACAAAATTGTAAAGGAACGATATTAGATGTAGGTTGTGCTGCCGGAACACATCTTAAGTATCTACAACAAAAAGGATTTCATGTTAAAGGTATTGATATCAGTGAAGGTGCTGTAAGTTATTGTAAAAACACAAACCTTGACGTTAAAAAAGAAAATTTTTTCAATTTAAAACACGACGATACTTTTGACACGATTCTTATGTTAATGAATGGTATTGGAATATCAGGTACTTTATCTAATTTAAAAAAGAGCTTACAACATACGTATGATTTATTAAATAATGATGGTATTTTATTATTTGATTCGTCTGACATCAAATATCTTTTTGAAGATGATGAAGGTGGTTTTTGGATTGATCTTACAAATGAATATTATGGTAATTTTCAGTTTAAAATGCGATATAAAGATCATGAAACAGAATGGTTTCCTTGGCTTTATGTAGATTTCGATACAATGAAAGAAATTGCAGAAAAAACCGGATTTAGTGTCAAATTACTTTATGAAAAAGATCACCAATACCTTGCTAAACTCATAAAAAAATGATTGCCATGAAAACTTTTTTATTCTTGTCTGTTTTACCCATTCTCTTATTTTCCTGTTCAACTTACTCAGAGGAACAAATTAAATCATTTGACCAACAAATTCAACAATACATCAAAAAAAACAACTTAGAAGGATTTGAAAAAACATCCTCGGGACTTTACCTGAAAATCATCGAAAAAGGAAGTGGAAGACCTTTAACATATGGAGATT
>JALWLM010000473.1 GCA_027084145.1 Crocinitomicaceae bacterium
AAGCAAAATAGAACGAAATGAAAGAAGAGCTACAGTTTCAATGATTAGAACAATTGCAGAACAATTAAATATTCCTTTAAAACAACTTGAATTTGAATTTTTGAAAGATACTATCACCACAGATTAAAACAATTTTAAATTTCTAAAGGAAAATTTAACTAAAATTTCAAAGGAATTATGAGTACAAAATTTTTCACAAATAAAAACGAGAATAGTCTCTTTAATAAATTAAAAGGAATATTCAGTCATCAAGATATTCACTATTTTGATGCTCTTATTGGTTATTTTCGTGCATCTGGTTATTTCAAAGTTAGACCATTATTAAATGATGTTCCTCAAATAAGAATTTTGGTAGGAATCAATGTTGATGAATTGGCTGCTCAAGCAAAACAATTGGGTCAAATGTATCTTGAAAATACTGACAAAACTAAAGATGAATTCCTAAATTTTGTTTCAAAAGATATAGCTAATGCTGATTATAGTATAGAAATTGAACAAGGTGTTATTCAATTTATTAATGACATTATTTCAGAAAAGGTAATCATAAAAGCTCACGGAAGTAAAGATTTAGTAAATCACGCAAAAATTTACATATTTAGACCTGAACCTTTCAATCAACATACCAATGGAAGTGTAATTACAGGCTCTTCAAATCTTACGGATGCTGGTTTAGGAACAAAACAAATTCCAAACTATGAATTCAATGTCCTATTAAAAGATTATGAAGATGTAAAATTTGCAACGGATGAATTTGAACAACTTTGGAAAGAAGCAACGGATGTACTTCCTGTAGATATTAAAAAACTTAAAAAGAAAACCTATCTAAATGATGAACTAAAACCCTATGATTTATACATTAAAATGCTTATTGAGTATTTTGGTGATGCCGTAATTCGAGATAAAATAACCAATAAAGATTTACCTGAAGGTTATACTAATTTGCAATACCAAGCTGATGCTGTTGTTGAAGGGTTTAATAAATTAATGAAACACAACGGATTTATTTTAGCTGATGTAGTTGGTTTAGGTAAAACGGTTGTTGCCGCTAGAATCATAAAAAAATATATCGAAAAAAACGGACACAGCACCAAAGTTTTAGTTGTATTTCCTAACGCTTTAGAAACCAACTGGAAAAACACCATTAAAGACTTTGGAATGTCTAATTATGTTCAATTTATAACTACTGGTAGTTTGCATAAAATTATTGATTCGGACAACATTAATTATAGTAGTCCAGAAGAATTTGATTTGATTGTTGTTGACGAATCTCATAAATTTAGAACGAGTGGTTCAAATATGTACGGTTTATTAGAACTGATTTGTAAAACGCCAAGAATTACCGTTGGTAATGATATAAACAGAAAGAAAAAAGTAATGCTTATTTCTGCTACACCTTTAAACAATAAACCTGAGGATATTGCCAATCAAATTTATTTGTTTCAAGATTCAAGAAAATCTACTATTGAAGGTGTTCCAAATTTACAATCGTTTTTTTCAACAAAAATAGAAGATTACAAAAAATTATATAAAATTAAAGACCATAAAAAGCTTATTCAAAAAGTTAAAGCTATTTATGAGCCAATACGAGACAAAATATTTACCGAAATTGTTATCCGCAGAACAAGAGCAGATATTCAAAATATAAAAAGATACAAAGAAGATGTTGCCGAACAAGGTTTGTCCTTTCCGGATATTAGAGAACCACAAAAAATTGAATATGCTTTTGATGACAAACTAAATACTCTTTTTTACGAAACGGTATTAAACTTAATCGAAAATATAGGATACTTTAGATATAGAGCTATTGAATTTATTAATGATGAATATCAAGATGTTTATGATAATTCAGGATTAATTTCTAGACAACTTGCGGTTATTATGAAAACCCAATTAGTAAAAAGATTAGAGAGCAGTTTTCACGCTTTTAAAAAATCATTAAAACGTTTTTACATTTCCAATCAAAGAATGATTGAAATGTTTGAGAACGATAAAATATATGTAGCACCAGACTTAAACATAAATAAACTGTATGATGATGGCAAAGAAGACCAGATTGAAGCAAAAATAAATGAGCTTAACGAATCTGCACCTAATAACGCCATTTACAAAGCAGATGATTTTGACCCTGAATTATTAGATGGTTTAAAAAGAGACCAAAAAATATTAACCGATTTGTTCAACAAATGGGAAAAAATAAAAAAAGACCCAAAACTAGAAACCTTTTTTGATAAATTGGAGAATATCTTTATGGGAAAGGATAATATAGAAAAAAAATTAGTAGTCTTTTCTGAATCCAAAGAAACGGTTAATTATTTAGCAAAAAAATTAGAAGAAAAAGGTAGAAATGACGTACTTGCTATAAGTGCTGCAAATTCTAAAAACAAGTTCAAAACGATACGTAAAAATTTTGATGCCAATTATCCCGATAAACAAGTTAATGATTACAATATAATCATTACTACGGAGGTATTGGCAGAAGGAATAAATTTACATAGAAGTAACGTAATTCTTAATTACGATATTCCTTGGAATGCTACAAAATTAATGCAAAGAATAGGGCGTGTAAACCGTATTGGTACTAAAGCTAAGGAAATACTAATTTATAATTTTTATCCTACAGCACAATCTAACGAATTAATTGAACTCAACGAAAAAGCATTAAAAAAACTTCAAGGTTTTCATTCTGCTTTTGGAGAAGATAGTAAAATCTATTCTGAACAAGAAGAAATGATTGATAATATTTTAGGAAACTTGCAACCTAAAGAAGAAATAGACGAACGCCTTCAATACTTAGAATTGATACGTGAATTATATCAAAACAATCCTAAGGAATATATTCGCCTAAAAAAATTGCCTGTAAAATCTAGAGTAGCAAGATTGGCTAAATCCAAAGAAAAAGAAGCCAAACAAGTAGTAGGGCAAACTATTGTAGATGCTTCTCTTTGTTACCTGAGAAACACAATGAAAGAAGGATTTTATTTAAGTAATGGTAAACACTGTACTGAAATTACTTTTGTGCAAGCTGCTAGACTTTTCAAAGCCGAAAAAAATGAGCAACCTGAGAAACAAGAGCTAAATAAAAATCACTTTATTGCTGTAAAAACTGCTATAAATCAATTCAAATCGGTTTATAATACGGTGTTTTCTATTGAAGAATATGATACCAGCAATCTGTCGGTTCAAGAACGAAATGCAGTTATGTTCTTAAAATCAGTACTTAGTTTAAAACGTAATTTTCCAAATGAAATTTCAGATGAATTTGAAGATATGCTTAATGCTGCACTCAAAATTATTTATATGGGTGTTTTCAGAAAATTTAGAACCGAAATTTCAAGCCTTGCGGCTCGACAAAAAAAGAAAAAGTTACCTCTTGAAAAAATAATATCCGAATTGAATATGGTGATGAATAAATATCCAATAAGGCAAATTACGAGAATGGACGCATTAAAGTTTGAACAAGATGAACAAAACAAAGCAAAATTTGAAGATCCAAAAATTGTGTTAACCGAAATATTTAGTTAAGATGGAAAAAAATGCATTACGAGACATATTACAAAGTCCATACAAAAGAGAATCTTGGATTAAAACCTTACAATTTTTATCAGGACAGAAAAACGCCTTAACTATTTTTGTTGAACCCAAAGAAATTACCCTAAGTTTTCAAAAACAAAAGAACATAGTTCGTAAACTCATTCAGTTAGGTACTTTAAAAACCACTGACAATACTGTTTTGCCTATATTTGAAATAGAACTACAAGATAAAATAAAAATTGAATACAATAGAGTTGGTGTAAACGAACTGATTAAAGATTATATACTAAAAGATGCCCAAAAAGGTGCTATTGCAACCTATCACCACAAAGACTGCACACCAAAAGAATGGCGTTTTTCTTTTATAAGCAAACACGGTGCAAGCGACTTTTTTGAAGAAGCAGAAACCATAGAAACCACACCAAAAAAATACACCTACATTTTTGGTACACGCGAACCACACAGAACCGCTTTAGAGCGTTTGTTTAATTTAAAACAATCTTCTTTTAACTTAGAAGACTTTTTTGAAGCGTTTAATGTAGAACCAGTATCTAAAAACTTCTTTAAAGAGTACAAAAACTTTTATTTAGACTTTGTACATCATCTAGCTACAACAGATAATCGTAGTGTTTTTGAAAATGTATATGGCAAAGATAAAGTTGATTTAGAAATACGCAATTTTGTAAAACGATTACTAGGTCGTATTGTGTTTTTATATTTTTTACAAAAGAAAAATTGGCTAGCAGCTACCAATAAAAACTATGAAGATGGCGACCCCAATTTTTTAGAAAATTTATATAAAGCTGAGTATGGAGAAATAGAGCAAGATCAATTTTATGGAAGTTGGTTAAGCAAACTGTTTTTTGAAGCCTTAAACACACCCAACAGAACCAATGACGCTTTTGAACTGCCAAACAAAACCAAACGTTGGATTCCGTTTTTAAACGGTGGTTTGTTTGAAGAAAACCAAGAACCTAAAAACCATAAAAAACTCAATTTTCCGGTACATTTATTTGAAGAATTATTTCATTTTTTTAATGGCTATAATTTTACCATTTACGAAAACAGCCCAGAAGACCACATTGTAGCTGTTGACCCGGAAATGTTGGGAAATATTTTTGAAAACTTGCTAGAAGATAATGCCGACAAAGGTGCTTTTTATACACCTAAAGAAATTGTGCATTATATGACACAAGAAAGTTTGATAGAATACCTACATACTAAAACCAACAAACCCAAAGCAGCATTAGAAAACCTAGTAAAACATCAAAATGGCGAATCGTTTTCTAGAGATGATTTATTGCAAATAGAAAATTATATCGACAAAGTAAAAATTTGCGACCCTGCCATTGGTTCGGGTGCTTTCCCTATGGGATTGTTGCAAGAAATTTTTGCCCTAAAGCAATACATTCATTTTGCAATGGGTTACGAAATTTGGAGTCCTGCAAAAATAAAACAAGACATCATTCAAAACTCTATTTATGGTGTAGATATAGAAACTGGAGCTGTTGACATTGCTCGTTTGCGTTTTTGGTTGTCTTTGGTAGTAGATGAGCCAACACCAAAACCATTGCCAAATTTAGACTATAAAATAATGCAAGGCAATAGTTTGATAGAAGAGTTTGCAGGTATAGATTTAGCTACACTGATGGAAGAAGAAGGTGAAAAAATAGTTGAACAAACTGCTTTGGATTTGGGTGATGATTACAATGCTAAAATTACCATTTTTGACAAAGCAGATAAAGCTCATTTTCAGCAATTGTTAAAAAAATACTATGCACCGGAAGAATGGGAAAAACAACACAACGAAAAAGTAGATAAATATGCCGTAAAAAAGGAAATTAATAACTTTGTAGAAGGCAGAATACACGCCATTATTGATAAAGAAAAAAGAGATTTAGAAGCTAAAGTTGAAAAGTTTGAAAAAGACCACAACATAAAAAACGAAAACCAATTACAACAATTAATTGAAGCTAAAAAAATAAACCCAAAAGCAAAAGGCTTTAAAGACTACCAAACTAAAAAAGAACGACTAAAAGAAATAGACCAAACCGAGCAGCAACTCATAAACTTTCAGTACACAGACGACAGACCTTATTTTATGTGGCACGTATTTTTTAATGATGTGTTTGAACAAGGCGGTTTTGATATTGTGATTGGTAATCCGCCTTATGTATCCGCTTTAACAATGAGAAGATCATACATTGAAAAATCTATTTATAAAAAATATTATCCTGAAGCAACAGGTTCATATGATTTATACATTTTATTTTTGCTAAAGGCAAAAGAAATAATTAACAAAAATGGTATATACTCTTGGATTATACCAAATAAATTTTTAATCGCGAATTATGCTTCAAAAACTAAAAATATTTTAATTAATGAATATAATCTACAATATGCGTTGAATGTTTCTTCTTTTAATGTATTTGATGGTGTAGGTGTTTATCCAATAATTATTTTTGGAGGTGGAAATAAAAGTATTGAATTTAAAGAATATTATTTAAAAGATTACTCGCATTTATCAAAGAGAAAATTCAGTGAACCTAAAAAATTACCAAAATATAGGACGCTCAAAGACTTTAATATAAAAATTGGTTCTGGAGCAACTGGTTTTCAAGCAAAAGAAATTATTAAGTATTTACATCAAGAAAAAGTAGAGGGTTCTATTCCTTTTACAGTTAGTGGTAATGTAGATAGGTATAGTTGGAATAATAAAAAAGTAAAGTATCAAAGAGAGAGTTATAAAGAAGCTTATTATAAAAAAAATGATTTTTTAGCAATATCGAAATGGAATTTCTGGTGTAAACCCAAAATTGTTATTGCTGGTATGACAAAAATTATTGAGGCTGTTTATGTTGAAGAACCTTTGGCTTTAGGTGTAGGTATTTATGGAATTTATGACTTTGCTGATTATAATCCATATTTTTTGACAGCTCTTTTAAATAGTCAATATTACTCATATTATTTCATAAATAAATTCAAAGACAAACATTTAGCTGGTGGTTATTTAGCTATTAATAAAGGTACAATAGAAAACTTTCCGCTAATTCCTATAGAAATGTCTATTCAAGTAGATTTATCTTTACTATCACAAATAATACACCTATACATTAATAACAAAGTTAACACACAAATCGCCTTATTTTTTGAAGAAGTAATAGATGCTTGTGTCTATGAGTTGTATTTTAAAGAAGAAATGCACAGCAAACAAATTAACGTTTTAGATTTAGTACAAGCAGCAATACATAAAGTGTTTGGCAATTTTGAGAATGTAGATTTAACCAAAGAACAAGACAAAATCTGGCAATTGTACAACAAGCTAAAAGATAGTGAAGTGCAAAAACGTATGCGTATGTTTGTTAGCAAAAGCCCTGAGGTGTTAAAGCCTATAATACAGCATAGTTGAAATTTTAATTACCCCAAAATCAGTGTAATTAAAAAGAAAACAATAAAAGAACTAAAATATGGCAAAAAAGGAAAAATTAAATGTAAAAGGAAATGAAATAACTGTGGTATCAATAGATAAGCAAGATTATATTTCTCTTACAGATATTGCAAAATACAAAACTAACGACACAAGCGCAGTAATTGCCAATTGGATGCGTAATCGCAACACTATTGAGTTTCTGGGTATTTGGGAAACACTTTACAATCCTAATTTTAAACCCCTCGAATTCGAGGGGTTTAGAAAACAAGCTGGACTAAATGCTTTTACGCTTTCACCACAAAAATGGGTAAATGCAACAAGTGCCAAAGGGTTTACTGTTAAAGCAGGTAGATATGGCGGAACTTATGCCCACAAAGATATTGCTTTTAAGTTTGCAAGTTGGATTTCGGTAGAATTTGAGCTTTATATAATTAAAGAATTTCAACGCTTAAAAAAAGAGGAAAGCAAAAGGCTCAATTTAGAATGGAATCTACAAATGGATAAACCGCTCCAAAATGTGCCACTCATTCCGGAGTAAAATGTGCCACTTATTCCGCTCCAAAATGTGCCAAAAAAATTACGAATTAAATTCTACTTAAAGGACCTTTGCAAAAAAATAAATAAAAGGTTCGTTATGGCACGAAAAAGAGTAGAAATTATGTTATTAAAACAATTATTATTACTTAAATCTCAAGGGAGAAGTAACAGAAGATGTGAACAAGAGTTAGGCATCCACCGTAACACGGTAAATTATTACGTACAATTATTTTCGTCTTGTGGATTGAGTTATCAAGAATTACTATCCAAGGACGAAGCCTCCTTAAAAGAGTTCTTTCCTCATCGTATGATTTATGATGAGGACAGATATAACAATCTGTCGGCTTATTTTACATATTTTCAAAAAGAATTAAAAAAGCCTGGTTGTACGCGTGAAGTTTTATGGAAAGCCTATTTAGAAAAGCACCCCGATGGTTATCGTTACAGTCAATTTAATGAACACTTTAATCGTTGGCTTAATAAAGTTAAAATAAGTGGTAAACTTACTCATAAAGCAGGCGACAAGATGTATGTTGATTATACCGGTAAAAAATTAAACATAGTCAATAAACAGACAGGAGAAATAGAGGAGTTAGAGGTTTTTGTAGCCATTCTTCCGGCGAGTCAATATACTTATGTAGAAGCGAGTCGTAGTCAAAAGAAAGATGATTTTATTGGTTCTATGAATCGTGCTTTAAGCTATTTTGGTGGAGTTCCTAAGAGCATCGTTACGGATAACTTAAAATCAGCGGTTAAAAAATCCAGTAAATATGAAGCTGTATTAAATAAGAGTTTTCGTGATTTTGCACTTCATTATCAAACCACAATTAATCCTACTCGTGCTTATTCACCTCAAGACAAAGCCTTAGTTGAAGGAGCTGTAAAATTGGTTTACCAACGTATTTTTTATCCTTTGAGTAAGATGACATTTTTTAGTATTGAAGATATTAATACAGCTATTAAAAAATTGCTTAAAGATTATAATAACTATGAGATGTCTCGGATAGAAAGCAGTAGAAAAGAGCAATTTATAGATATTGAAAAACCATTTTTAGGTGCTTTACCGGCAACTATTTACGAAATAAAAGAATATCGTAGAGCCAAAGTACAAAAAATGGGATTTATATATTTGAGTAAAGATAAAAACTATTACAGTGTTCCCTACCGTTATATTGGACAGCACGTTGAAGTTCAATATAATGCCGACACGGTAGAGATTTATTATCAATCCGATAGAATAGCCATACATAAGAGGAGTTACCGCAAAGGAGCTTATATTAAGCAAGATGAACACTTGAGTAGTAGCCACAAATTTTATCAAGATTGGAGTCCTGAATATTTTAAAAAATTGGCAGCATCTATCGGACCTGATGTACAAGCTTATATAAGCAAACTTTTGGAACAAAACACTTATCCTGAGGTAGTTTACAAACAATGTTTGGGTATTATTCATCTCAAATCAGAATATCCCGAAAGGCTCAATTTTGCATGCTGTATGGCTCTTAATCAACCTCGCTACAGCTATCATATTATAAAGAATATCCTAATCAATAAAATGGATATAAAAAATGAAAAATCACATGATATACCTCAGATTGAAGCACATAAAAATATTAGAGGCAAAAATTATTATCATTAGTAACTTACAAATACTTTTTTTTATGATATGAAGTATAATGAAGCTTAATATAAAGAGAAATAATAACAAAATAGTAACAATTAAAAAAGAAAAAAATGAATCATCAAACCACATTAGAACAAATGAAATCAATGCGTCTTAATGCAATGGCAGAGGCACATTACAACCATTTACAAGGCAGAATTAATACAGAATATACTACAGATCAATACGTAAGTATGCTAATAGAAAGAGAATGGGAAACTAAGCAAAACAATAAGATAAATCGTTTAATCAAAAATGCACGTTTCCGGTTTTCTGCCAGTATTCAAGATATTGATTATACAACAAATAGACAATTAAACAGAAATGTATTTGAGCGTCTTGCTGTATTAGACTTCATCAGAAATAAAGAAAATATCATTATAACGGGTGCAACCGGAACAGGAAAAAGTTATCTAGCACAAGCATTGGGCAATCAAGCCTGCCAGTTTCTATTCAAAACACTTTATTACAACACATCACGATTAATGGAGGATTTAAAGATTGCACGTTTAGAAGGTACTTATACCAAAGCTTTGTTAAAGATTGAAAGGGTAGATTTATTGATACTGGATGATTTTGGTTTAGTACCATTGGATACGCAACAACGTCAGGCACTTTTAGATATTATAGAAGGTAGATACGATCGTAGATCTACTATTATGAGTTCACAAATACCGGTATCGCAGTGGCATGAATTAATTGGAGAAGGAACAATTGCAGATGCAATCCTTGACCGTATTGTTCATTCTTCACATCGCATAGAACTAATCGGTGACTCAATGAGAAAAAAACAGTTAAAAAAAGAAAGAAATTAAACTACTACCAGCTACAAGCTGGTAGATTTGATTACGCCTAAAGGCGTCTAAAGATCACTCTCCAGAAATCTTAAAATCTCCGTCTTTATCCTCTATATCCTGTTTTTCGATATATTCCA
>JALWLM010000474.1 GCA_027084145.1 Crocinitomicaceae bacterium
GTATTCTTACTTTTTTTAGCATTATATTTGATGTAGAAGAAATAAATGTTTCACTATAAAACTAAAAAAAATGAGAAAAGTATTATTAGCATTAGAAGTAACATTAGGAGCAGTTTTCACAGGAAGTGTGAATGCTCAAGAAGTACAAACAAAGTCAGGAGCACAAATCGAATTTGACAAAAAAGTTCATGATTACGGAACAATTGAAAATGGAGCAAATGGAGCGTGTGTATTTACATTTAAAAATACAGGAAATGCACCTTTAATTATCTCTAATGCAAAAGGATCTTGCGGATGTACGGTTCCTTCATGGCCAAAAGAGCCAATCGCTCCGGGGGCAACAGGAGAAATAAAAGTAAAATATGATACAAGAAGAACGGGGCCAATTAACAAAACGGTTACGATTACTTCAAATGCTGTAAATTCTCCAACTGTGATATTAAGAATTAAAGGAACTGTAAAGCCTAAGCCTTCTTCAGGAGTTCCGGTAAACAAAGCAGGAGCACCGGCTCACTAAGAAAATAATTAAATAAAAATAAAAAATGCCTCCGAAGAGGCATTTTTTATTGCAATTTTTATGATTTATTCTTTGTTGAAGTCTATTTTAGAATAATTCAAATCTACCCGTTCACTAATTCCGGGAAGAACTCCGTTATCACTGAATTGCCAAAAAAGAATATTACTATCGGTAAATCTAGCAGTGATGTTATTGTAATTAGCAATCCAAAATTTGTATTCAGGGAAATGTGTTTTTATGTTTTCTTTATAAATATTATAGGAAGTATAAATGATAGGTCTTTTATCTGTCTTCTTTTCGATTTCTTCTAACCAAATTCTCATGTTTTTTACAAAATCAGAAGGGGACTTTCCAACTTTTTCAGCATCCAGAACAGGGGGGAGGTCCGTTATTTCAGGATGATAGTTTTGTAAAAAATTTTTAGCTTGTTTTAGAGGTGATTTATTCGGAATAAAGAAGTGATAAGCTCCATGGGGGACTCCTTTTTTGAGTAATATTTTTCTATTTGTTTCCCATTGTGTATCTACATGTTCTACGCCTTCTGTTGCTTTACAGTAAACAAAAGAGATGTTTGTATTAGCAAGAACAGTATTCCAATCAATTTTATTTTGATGATGAGAAACATCTATTCCATAGGAATAAAAACCATCAGGGAGTTCTAAAAAATATTCGGGAGCTTTGAAAAAAAAACGTTTTCCCAAAAAGTACCCTCCGCCGATGAGTATCAAAAATAGAGTTACCTTAAAGAGTTTCGCTCCCTTTTTATGCATAAATTGAAGTTATAATTTTTTTTTGACAAAGTCAATTGCATCAGGGAGACCTTGAGCATTTTTACCTCCTGCAGTAGCAAAAAATGGTTGTCCACCTCCACCTCCGTGAATATGTTTGGCTGCTTCTCGAATAATTTCCCCCGCGTTAAAATCTTTTTCTTTAACAATATGATCACTTGCAATAATGTTTAAAGAACATTTATCTTTGTTATTGCCACCGATAATCCCAACAAAATTTTCAAATTCCCCTCGTAATTGGAATAAAATATCTTTGATAGAAGCATTATCTAACTCAACGATGGCTGTCAATAGTGATATTCCATTTTCTTGGATAATTTTGGATTTCAATTCTTGTTTAATTGATTTTGCTTGTATTTTATTTAAACGTTCAACTTCTTTATTTAATTGATTGTTCTTTTCAAGCAAATCAGCGATTGCTTTAACGGGATTTTTAGGGTTTTTCAGTAATTTGGATATCTCGTTGAATTGTTTTAATTTGTCAAGAAGATATCTTTCAGCCTTTTCTCCTGTAATTGCT
This sequence comes from Crocinitomicaceae bacterium, assembly GCA_027084145.1. Lineage (GTDB taxonomy): Bacteria > Bacteroidota > Bacteroidia > Flavobacteriales_D > Crocinitomicaceae > UBA4466. The sequence continues at coordinate 1,826 of JALWLM010000474.1, forward strand.
TCGATACGTCTTACTCCCGCAGCAATGGCGCTTTCACTTAAGATGATAAAATGACCTATTTTTCCGGTAGAAGAAACGTGAGTTCCTCCACATAATTCTATTGATTCTCCAAACTGAATGACACGGACATGATCGCCGTATTTTTCCCCAAACAAAGCCATAGCTCCCATTTCAGTTGCTTTTTCTATCGGAATGCTTCGGTGTTCATTTAAAGGAATGTCTTTTCGGATGTAATCTCTTACAATGAATCCTATTTCCTCGAGTTGTTCTTCTTCTATTTTTGAAAAATGAGAGAAGTCAAATCGAAGATAGTCCGGAGAAACAAGAGAGCCTTTTTGTTCAACATGATTTCCTAGAACTTTTCGTAATGCATAATGCAATAAATGTGTCGCCGTATGATTTAGCATACATCTAATGCGTTTATCTTTGTTTACTGCCGCTTTAAATATTCCTTCAAGTTCTTCAGGGATTTTATTCATTAAATGAATAATGAGGTTATTCTCTTTTTTAGTATCAAAAACTTCATATTTCTTTCCGTTTTTTTCAATATAGCCGGAATCACCGACTTGTCCTCCTCCTTCGGGGTAGAAAGGGGTTTTATCAAAAACGACTTGGAAGAATGATTTCTTTTTTTGTTTTATGGAGCGGTATCGAAGAATTTGAACGTCAGCCGTTAAAGTATCATAACCGATAAATTCACTTTCTCCATCATTAATTTGAATCCAATCTCCCGCTTCGATATTGGTTGCTGCTCTGGAACGGTCCTTTTGTTCTTTCATCAACGTTTTAAATCCTTCAATATCAACTTTGAATCCTTTTTCACGAGCCATCAATTCTGTCAAATCAAGAGGAAAACCGTAGGTGTCAAACAATTCAAAAGCAAGTTTTCCTCGGATGATTTTATTTTCTATGTCGATATAGTCATTCGACTCTTTAGTATTTAAATAGTTTTCGAAACGCAATATTCCCTTTCCCAGTGTTTTTAAAAAAGCATTTTCTTCTTCGAGAATCACTTTGTAAATTAAACCTTTTTGGCTTTCTAATTCTTTAAAAGGATTTTTCATTAACTTAACAAGAAGCTTTGATAAATCTGCTAAGAATGGCTCATCTAATTTTAAAGTTTGATATCCATATCGTATGGCTCTTCTTAAAATTCTTCGAATAACATACCCCGCTCCCGTATTTGCAGGTAGTTGGCCATCCGCAATAGAAAAAGCAATAGCACGAATATGATCGGCAATGACTCTTAATGCAATATCAATGTTTTCATCTTTCCCATAGGTAACATTTGCAACCTTAGAAATATGTTCTATTAACGTTTGAAAAAGGTCGATATCATAATTAGAACGTTTTCCTTGTAACGTCATCGCTAAACGTTCCAATCCCATCCCTGTATCCACATGTTTTTCCGGTAATGGTTCTAAACTCCTGTCGCTTTTTCTATTGTATTGAATAAAAACATTGTTCCAAATTTCTATGACTTCGGGATGGTCTTGATTGACCAATTCTTTTCCATCCGTTTTTTTTCTTTCCTCATCACTTCTGTTATCTACATGAATTTCCGTGCAAGGGCCGCAAGGACCGATGTCTCCCATTTCCCAAAAATTATCTTTTTTAGAAGCAAAAATGATACGGTCTTCATTAATATATTTTTTCCAAATATTGTAACTTTCCATATCTTTCTCTAACCCATCTTTCTCGTCTCCTTCAAAGACAGTTACATAAAGTTTATCTTTTGGAATTTGATACACTTCCGTAAGTAATTCCCATGCCCAAGCAATAGCTTCCTCTTTGAAATAATCTCCAAAAGACCAATTCCCCAGCATTTCGAACATTGTATGGTGATAAGTATCTACTCCAACTTCTTCCAAATCATTGTGCTTACCCGATACGCGAAGACATTTTTGAGAATTAGCAACTCTTCGGTGTTTTGGTGTAGTGTTTCCAAGAAAATAATCTTTAAATTGATTCATTCCCGCATTGGTAAACATTAGTGTCGGATCGTTTTTTACAACCATTGGTGCACTGGGAACGATTTGATGACCTTTAGATTGGAAAAAATCAAAAAAAGTTTGTCGAATGTCAGATAGTTTCATAATGTCGAAATCTTGTTGCACAAAGGTAATCTTTTCATGAAAATAAAAAGGTTTTTCAGTAAAGGGAAACTAAAATCAAGAAGAATACGTTATTTTTGCAAAACAATGAGAAAACATTATAAATATAATCCTAAAACACTTTCTTATGAAGAAGTAAGAAATTCTTTATGGAAAAGAGTGTTGCGTTTTCTTTTTAGTCTCATTCCCGGATTGATGTTTGGAGCTGTTTTATTTTGGTGGTATAGCGCAAAGATTGATTCTCCAAAAGAGAAAGCTTTGTTCGAAGATTTGAATAGAACAAAGAAAGAGTTGAAACAGATACGGGAAGAGATTAAACATGCCAATCGAGTTTTGGAAATTATACAGTCCAGAGATGAAAATTTGTATAGAGAAATATTACATGCAGAACCATTTCCTGAAGAATACCGTAAGATGGGAGTAGGGGGAAGCGATAAGTACAGCTATTTGGAAGATCTTTCCAACGGGGAGTTATTAAAAGAAGTTGCAATGGGAATAGACAAGCTTCAGCGTAAGCTTTATGCACAAAGTATTTCTTTCTCGGAATTACATAAATTAGCAAAGAGGAAAGAAGAAATTTTATCTCATATTCCGGCGATACAACCGATTAGAAACTCGGATTTAAGTAAAGCCGTCGGCGGTTACGGTTGGAGAATAGATCCAGTTTACAGAGTGAGAAAGTTTCATTCCGGGCTTGATTTTACTTGTCCCAGAGGTACAGAGGTCTATGCTACCGGAAATGGTGTGATAGAAGTTGTTGAAAACAAACTGTGGGGTTATGGAAAAAGCATTGTTATCAATCACGGTTATGGTTATAAGACAAGGTATGCGCATTTAAGTAAAATTAATGTTAAAGAAGGACAGAAAGTAAAAAGAGGAGAATTGATTGGAAATGTGGGATCTACAGGGAAGTCAACAGGACCGCATTTGCATTATGAGGTAATTGTAAAAGGAGAAAAAGTAAATCCAATAGCTTATTTTCATTCGGATTTGACGCCTGAACAGTATGAAGAGTTGTTGGAAAAGAGTAAAGCTTCTTATCAATCAATGGATTAAAGGTTAAAGGTGTTTTTTCAATTGATTATTTGGATTGCTGAATTTCCGATTCAAAAAAGTATATTTGTCTTTGCAATAATTAACTAATGTTTTATAATGGAAAAAGTAGCTCCATATCAGCCCAAAAATAAAATTAGAATCGTCACCGCAGCATCACTTTTTGATGGTCATGATGCCGCAATTAATATTATGAGAAGAATCATTCAAAGCACAGGGTGTGAAGTGATTCACTTAGGTCATGATAGATCTGTAGAGGAAGTTGTTAATTGTGCTATTCAAGAAGATGTTCAAGCTATAGCGATGACCTCTTATCAAGGAGGACATAATGAGTATTTTAAATACATGTACGACCTCCTAAAAGAAAAGGGAGCGCCGCATATAAAGATTTTCGGAGGTGGAGGCGGAACCATCTTACCGTCGGAAATAAAAGAACTGGAAGAGTACGGAATAGAAAGAATTTATCATCCTGACGATGGTCGTGAAATGGGGCTTCAAGGAATGATTAACGACCTTGTACAACGTTGTGATTTCCCTGTAGGAGATAAGCTCGTTGGAACAATTGAAGATATTCCTAAAAAGATTGTTCCTGTGATTGCCAGAACAATTTCTGCAGCGGAAAACTTCCCTGAAAAATGGACGGATGTGTTAAATAAAGTAAATCAACTTGCTGAGAAATCAGAAACCCCGGTTTTGGGAATTACGGGTACGGGGGGAGCAGGAAAATCTTCGTTGGTAGATGAGTTGGTTCGTCGTTTTTTGATAGATTTTGAGGATAAAAAAATTGCTATTGTTTCCGTTGATCCATCAAAACGAAAAACAGGAGGGGCATTATTGGGAGACAGAATACGAATGAACTCAATCAATAACGAACGTGTTTATATGCGTTCTTTGGCAACACGTCAATCAAATTTAGCATTATCTAAACATGTAGCTGAAGCTGTTAATATTTTAAAAGCTGCAGAATATGACTTGATTATATTGGAAACATCGGGAATCGGGCAATCAGATACCGAGATATTGGATCATTCTGATGTTTCATTGTATGTTATGACACCTGAATATGGTGCAGCAACACAGTTGGAAAAAATAGACATGTTGGATTTTGCAGATGTTATTGCTCTCAATAAATTTGATAAAAGAGGTGCGTTAGATGCATTACGAGATGTTCGCAAGCAATATCAGAGAAACCATAATTTATGGGATGAAGATGTAGATTCAATGCCGGTATACGGAACCATAGCCTCTCAGTTTAATGATCCGGGAATGAATAAGCTGTATAAAGCAGTGATGGATAAAATTGTAGAAAAAACCGGAAGAGAGCAATTAAAATCGACATTTGAAATAACTGAAAAAATGTCGGAAAAAATGTTTGTAATTCCGCCGGAGAGGAGTAGATATCTATCTGAGATTTCAGAAAATAACAGAGCGTATGATAAATGGGTAGATGAACAGGTTGAAGTTGCAAACAAGCTACAAGGACTTCATTCCTCTATTGAATCCTTGAAAGAATCAGAGATTGAAGATAAAGATAGATTGATTAAAGGATTACAAGAAGCATTTGAAAAAGAAAAACTCAATTTTGATCCGAAAAATTGGGAAGTTTTACAAAATTGGGAAGAAAAGAAAAACCGCTATAAAGATCCTATTTTTACTTTTAAGGTCAGAGATAAGGAAATAAAGATAGAAACACATACAAAATCTCTTTCCCATTTGATGATACCTAAAGTAGCAACACCAAGGTACACCGCATGGGGGGATATCATACGATGGACGTTGCAGGAAAATTACCCCGGAGAGTTTCCTTATACATCCGGTTTATTCCCGTTTAAAAGGGTTGGAGAGGATCCGACACGAATGTTTGCAGGAGAAGGAGGGCCGGAACGAACCAATAAACGTTTCCACTATGTGAGTTTAGGAATGCCTGCTAAGCGATTATCTACAGCTTTTGATTCGGTGACACTTTACGGGAATGACCCGGCGGAACGCCCCGATATTTATGGTAAAATAGGAAACTCAGGTGTTTCTGTTTGTTGCTTGGATGATGCAAAGAAGTTGTATTCGGGATTTGATTTATCTGCACCGATGACCTCGGTTTCTATGACTATCAATGGACCTGCTCCAATGATGGTGGGATATTTTATGAATGCGGCAATCGACCAAAATTGTGAAAAATATATTCGTGAGAATGGGTTGGAAGATGAAGTAAATGCAAAAATAGAAGCTATTTATAAAGAAAAAGGGACACAAAGACCGAGATATAATGGAGAATTGCCCGAAGGGAATGATGGATTAGGGTTGATGTTGTTAGGGGTAACAGGAGATATGGTTTTGGATAAAGAAGTATATGAGAAAATCAAAGCGGACACTTTGCGGCAGGTGAGAGGAACCGTACAAGCGGATATTTTAAAAGAAGATCAAGCTCAAAATACTTGTATTTTCTCTACGGAGTTTGCTCTACGATTAATGGGGGATGTACAAGAATATTTTATTGACCATGGAGTGAGAAATTTCTATTCTGTTTCTATTTCAGGATATCACATTGCGGAAGCCGGAGCAAATCCTATTACACAACTTGCATTTACTTTGGCCAATGGTTTTACTTACGTGGAGTATTATCTGAGTAGGGGGATGGATATTAATAAATTCGGACCGAATTTGTCCTTCTTTTTCTCAAATGGTATTGATCCCGAGTATGCGGTGATTGGTCGTGTGGCAAGAAGAATTTGGGCGAAAGCGTTGCATAAAAAATATGGAGCCAATTCAAGAGCTCAGATGTTGAAATATCATATTCAGACTTCCGGACGTTCTTTACATGCTCAAGAAATTGACTTTAATGATATCCGAACAACATTACAGGCGCTTTATGCGATATATGACAACTGTAATTCACTTCATACCAATGCCTATGATGAAGCAATAACAACACCAACGGAAGAATCTGTTCGACGAGCAATGGCTATTCAGTTAATCATCAATAAAGAATATGGATTAGCTAAAAATGAAAACCCATTACAAGGTGCTTTTATTATTAAGGAATTAACGGACTTGGTAGAAGAGGCTGTTTTAAGTGAATTTGATCGTTTAACAGAAAGAGGGGGCGTTTTAGGAGCAATGGAAACCATGTATCAACGTTCAAAAATACAAGAAGAGTCACTTTATTACGAAACTTTAAAACATACGGGAGAATTTCCAATTATCGGAGTCAATACCTTTTTGAGTAAAAATGGTTCGCCAACAATTCTTCCAAAAGAAGTTGTTCGAGCAACAGAGGAGGAGAAACAATTTCAAATAGCAACCTTGAAAAATCTTCAAGCATCTTATGGTAAAGAGGCAGAAGAAAAAATTAAAGATTTAAAACAAGCGGCGGTAAACAATGAAAATATGTTTGAAGTAATGATGGAAGTTTGTAAATATGCTTCTATCGGACAAATAACAAATGCGTTATTTGAAGTAGGAGGCCAATATCGAAGAAATATGTAAAAGATTTGATAAATGATAAAAAGGCGGTGAAAACCGCCTTTTTATTCTGAATAAATGACACCTGATGTTGGAGTTTCATAAAGTTCAATCTCTTTTAGCAAAGGAAGATTGGGCTTTAATTCTCTAAAAATCCATTTGGCTAAATTTTCACATGTAGGATTTTCCAATCCTTCAATATCATTTAAAATATAATGATCTAACCTCTTAATTATAGGGTTAACAATGTCTTTTAAATCACCGAAATCCATCACCCAACCTAGTTGGTCATCTAATTGTCCTTCTACATAAACCGTTAAATGATAAGTATGACCATGCATACGTTTACATTTATGGGTATCCGGAACGTTTGGCAGATAATGGGCCGAATCGAAAGTGTATTTTTTGAAAATTTTCATATCGCAAAAATAAGAAAAAGGAGATATTTTAAGATTTTAAAATTGCGTATTATCATTATTATTTATATATTTGGTAACCATGAATGCGGACAATAACCTATACCAGCTATATCAGTCAATAGAGTTAGAGAATGTTATTCTTTCCTATAAAGGAGAGTTTACATCAGAGTTATTGACAGCACTTATTCATATTTTGGAAGCAAAGATGGAAGAGTTAGGAACAGATTTTAGAGTGAGAAAAAGAGTGTTTAATGTTATTATTGAGTGCTTTCAGAATCTATACCATCATATTGATTTTTATGATTTCAGAAATGAAAAGTTAGAAGTTCGAAAGCCCGCATTGATTATTGTCAAATATAAGGATGGAGATTTTATTGTTAACACAGGGAATTATGTAATGACAAAAGATGTCCCTAAATTGGAAAAACGTTTAAGTTTTATTAACACATTAAACAAAAATGAACTTAGAGAATTATATTTAGAACAGTTAAATAAAGGGAAGATATCTTCTCAAGGAAATGCGGGGTTGGGCTTAATAGAAATAGCAAGGAAAACAAAAGAAAAATTAATTTATAATTTTGTAAAAAAAGACAGTAAAATAAGTTTTTTTTCTTTAAAAGTTGTTGTAGGAAATTAAAAAAGGAAGTATATGCAAGAAATAAAATTAGAAGGGTCTCCAAAGACACCAAGTGTTCATTTTGATCCGGAGACAGGAGTGTTAGAATTAAAAGGTAGATCAATTCCTGAAAATGCATTGGATTTTTTTCATCCTTTAAATGAATGGTTAGAAGAGTATAAGAATAATCCGAAAAAAGAAACGGTTGTAGAACTTCGATTAGAGTATTTTAACACATCTTCTTCTAAGTGTATTCTTGATTTTCTTCGGAAGCTAGAAAAGATAAATGGGAATAATACTGATGTAAAAGTAAATTGGTATTATGAAAAAGATGATGAAGATATGTTAGAGGCCGGGGAAGATTATAAGGCAATTGTAGACTTGTCATTTTCTTTTGTAGAAGTGGACGAAATTTAATTTATCTTGAAGATAGGGATTACGGGTGGAATCGGTTCGGGGAAAACAACCATAGCTGAGATTTTTGAAGCAATGGGGTTTCCCGTTTTTTATTCGGATATAGAAGCGAAAAAAATTATTCGAACAAATAAAGAT
>JALWLM010000475.1 GCA_027084145.1 Crocinitomicaceae bacterium
TCATAAGGAGCGTCATAAACATCACTAAGATTATTATACAAATTTCCATATACCTCCTGCATTGAAGTTAAAATATAAGGTAAAAACGGACTTGCGTAATAAGATGAATCTCCGTCAAAAATCAAATTGTATTGTGCTCCAACCAAATCATAGGCTCCACTCATTGGAACACTCATAACCACGTTAAATTCCGATTGTAAATTATTTTCTTGAATGTATTTATGCGTTGCCATTGCTGAGTGTCCTCCGTGAGAATAACCTGTAATAAATAATTGACCGTTATCTTTTACTATGTTTGTTTGCATATCTAAATATTCTCTTACCGCACGAATTAAATCTAAAGTTGCTGTTGCCTCTGTTTCTGCATGGTGATACAAATGATACCCGGGATTTGAACCTAATCCTAAATAATCCGGTAAAACCGTAATATACCCTGTCGTTGAAAAGAAAACTCCTTGTGTATAATAATACCCTGTTGAAGGGACATTGTCTTCTTGGAACTCAGTTCCATGTTCATAAACAGTTAGGGGAACATACGGACAATTATTTAGCATTGACGGAATATAAACTGCTCCACTCGCAATTACAGGATTTCCTGCTTCGTCCGTTGTATTATATTTCACCGAGAAACCATCTACGGGATTTAGAGTCATATTGCTATAATCAATCCCATTGTTAGCAAGACTAGCTTGAATTTGAGCAACGGAAAAAGAATTCAAAGCGGTAATACTAACCAAATGCTGTGCTCTTAAACTATTAAAAACAAATAAGACACTTATTATTGTTACAAATATTTTATCCATGTTACTAAAATACTAAAAAAATCATTTTTTTCAATTACTTTTGGTATTCATCTTAATTATCATTACAAAATGATTCAAGTAGAAAACCTGACAAAACAATATACGCTTTCAAAAAAACAGCAGAAAGAATTTGGTAAAAAAGAAAGCAAAGTTACAGCTGTCGATCATATTTCTTTCACATGCCAACCCGGAAGAGTCTTTACACTGTTAGGACCTAATGGTGCGGGGAAAACAACGACTTTAAGGATGCTGGCAACCATTTTAAAACCTAATTCGGGAAGTATTCATATTGCAGGGATAAATGCGATGGAACAACCTAAAAAAGCGCGTAAAAAAATTGGGTTTTTAACTGGATCAACAGAACTTTATGCACGGTTAACCCCTGACGAAGTAGTTGCTTATTTTGCTCATCTTCATCGTGTTCCGAAAGACGTTTTTTTAGAAAGAAAAGAAAAACTATATCAGCTTTTTGGGGTTCACGAATTCCATAACAAGCAAATAGGGAAACTATCTACAGGAATGAAACAAAAAGTTTCTATTTGCAGAACGATGATTCACGACCCCGAAGTAGTGATTTTTGATGAACCGACAAGTGGCTTGGATGTTATTTCCGCACAAAGCATTATTCATTTGATTAAAGATTGTAAAGAAAAAAATAAGACGGTTATTTTTTCGAGTCATATCATGGATGAAGTTGATTTATTAAGTGATGATTTAGCGATTATTCATAAAGGAAAAATGTTATTTAACGACACTTTTAAAGCATTTAAAGAGCAAGCCAAATCCGATAGTTTAACAGAAGAATTTATCCGTATTGTTCAATCCAAAGAAAAAGCACAATGATTTTTACAATTTTCAAAAAAGAATTACTTGACACTTTAAGGGATAGAAGAACACTCATTACAATGATTGTTGTTCCGATGCTTGTTTTCCCTGTAATCATGATGGGGGTAAAAACTTTAAGCACCTCTATGAAAGAGAAGATTTTAAACAAAGAATTAAAAATTGGAGTTGTTAGTACTAACAACAACTATTTTACGGAAAAACTCCAAGCACTACCCGAAGATTACGGAAAAAAGAAAATTGTTTTTTATACTGATTCGGCTCAATTGAAGAAAGATATTTTGTCTGAAAAATTAGACGCAGGTTTTTTCATCCCTGAAAATGGAGAAGATTTACTTTTATCTAACAAAAGTATGCCCGCATATGTTTATTATCTGGCCTCAAAACAAGAACTAAAAGAACGACTTTCCAAATACACGGAAACGATCAAATCTATTGCATTACAAGAAAGATTGATCAAACTCAACATTACGCAAGAGCAAATTACTCCTATAAAAGAAGTGTTCATCAATATTGCTCCTCCCAAACAAATAATTGGCGAACTGATGGGTGGTTTTTTGCCTTATCTGTTTGTGATTTTTGGATTTACGGGCTGTATGTATCCTGCTATTGATTTATTTACGGGAGAAAAAGAACGAAAAACACTGGAAACACTACTAACT
>JALWLM010000476.1:0-5845 GCA_027084145.1 Crocinitomicaceae bacterium
CCCCCTTTGTTTCACCTTAAAAATTTTAAAACGATGAATCACATTAATTTAATTGGAAAAGTTGCCTCTAAAATCAAAGAAAAAAAGCAACAAGATGGTAAAGAAATTATTCAATTCACTTTAAAAACAAGCGAACAATATTTAGATAAAGAAGGTAATACTCGCATCAAAAATCATTGGCACAGAGTTGCTGCTTGGGGAAAATGGGCAAAAGTTCTAAAAGAACTCGGAAGAGAAGGAATGGAGTTAGCCATAGAAGGTAAATTGGTGTCACGTTTCTTTTATCAAGAGGGAAAAAAACAGTTTGTATCAGAAGTAGAAATTAACGATTTAATTATTGTATAACCTTAAAACTCAACTCAATGAAAACATTACAAAACCACATTACTTTAATTGGAAATATGGGAAACAAACCTTTTGTAACCAATTTTGAAAACGGATCCAAAGTTGTCCGGTTTAGCTTAGCAACAAATGAAGGAATATCAAGACAGAAGAAGAAAACCAATTGGCATCGTGTATTTGCTTGGGGAAACATTGCTTCTTTTATTGAAAAATATGGCGAAAAAGGAAAACGTTTAGCGGTTTATGGCAGATTGGTTAATCGGACTTATTTAAGTAAAACCGGTAAAAAACTCACCCGAACAGAAGTGGAAGTAAAACATGTTATCGGGCTTTAAACCCAAAAAGGGAGGAGTTTGTTCCTCCCTTTTTATTCAAATTCTATAAGAACCACGCCCTTGTCTACAACATCTCCTTTCTTTACACAAATGCTTTTTACAACACCAACACCTTCAGCTTTTAAAATATTTTCCATTTTCATCGCTTCCAGAGATAAAACATCATCTCCAACGGCCACCTCTTGCCCTTCTTTTACCGCAATATTTACAATTTGTCCGGGCATTGGTGCTTCCAATTCTTTCAATTTTTTAATCTTCGGTTTATCTAGTCCTAATTGTTTGATTAAATCGTCCAGCTCTCCTTTTTTTCTTACTTCAAAAACACGATGTCCAATCTTCACCTTTAAAAGATTGCTTTCGATATTTTCTTCTAAAATTTCCCCGAAAAAAGTGTTTCCTGAAAAAGAAATTGAAAAAAAAGTATCGTCTTCCCAAGAAATTACAGCTCCTGCACTTCCTTGTTTTTGCTCTCCGTCAATGTTCCAAATGCGGTTTTTCATGTATTTTTGTTTTTTGTCAAAAATAAAGATTCTCCTTGATTTAATGAAATTAAAGCGGTTATTCCAAAATATTTTAAGATTTTTACAAAACATTCATCGATAAAAATTGAATTATGAAAAAAAATATAGTTTTAATTAACGCGATATTTCTATTGTTTTTTTCTTCTTGTGGTATTTTTCAAAAAAACGAACACCCTCCATCTAAAGAAGAATTAGCGGAAATACCGTTTGAAGAAAACATAGAGGAGGATATAATAGAAGCAAAAGAACCTAAGATTCAACCTGTTTATAAAGGCTCTCGTACACTTCGTACGGATATTATACACACCAAATTACATGTTAATTTTAATTGGGATAAATCTGAAATGAACGGGAAAGCATACATTACAGCTCGTCCCTATTTTTATCCGTCTAACGAGCTTAACTTAGATGCAAAATATATGTTAATTCACTCTGTTAGACTAAACGGAAAACCTTTAAACTATGAATATGACGGAATGAAGCTAAAAATAGAGTTAGATAAAATCTACACTCGAGATGAATCTTATACTATTGAAATTGATTACACCGCTCGCCCTGAAGAAGTGAAGGATGAAGGCGGGACAGCGGTTACAGGCTCCAAAGGTTTGTATTTCATTAATCCAAAAGGAGAAGACCCAAACAAAATGCCTCAAATTTGGACACAAGGAGAGCCGGAGTCTTCATCTGTATGGTTCCCAACAATAGACTCCCCTAACGTTAAAACAACTCAAGAGATTTTCATTACTGTTAATGATAAATACGTTACTCTCTCTAATGGAAAATTAATCTCTTCTAAAAAAATCGCTTCCGGAAAACGAGTTGACCATTGGAAACAAGACAAGGAACATGCTCCATATTTATTTATGATGGCTGTAGGTGAATTTAGTGTCGTAAAAGATTATTACGAAAGAAAAACAGGAGAAAAAATGCCCGTCTTTTATTATGTAGAAAAAGAGTGGGAAGAATATGCGGATGACATTTTTGATGAAACCCCTGAAATGATTGAATTCTTTGAAAAGATACTTGGCGTTGACTATCCATGGGATAAATACCATCAAATAGTAGTGCGAGACTATGTTTCCGGCGCCATGGAAAACACTAGTGCTGTTATATTTGGTGATTTTGTTTATAAAACGGACCGGGAATTAATCGATGAAAACAGTCATTCTATTATTGCTCATGAACTTTTTCATCATTGGTTTGGAGATTTGGTCACTTGTGAGTCTTGGGCAAACTTAACACTTAATGAATCTTTTGCTAACTATTCTCAATACTTGTGGGACGAATACAGGTACGGCAAGGATGAGGCGGATTACAACGCTATTACAGAAAGAGAAGGATATTTCCAATCGGCGGCATATCAGGGCTATCATGACTTGGTTTGGTTTCAGTATGAAAAACCTGATGATATGTTTGATGGGCATTCATACAATAAAGGAGGTCGTATTTTACATATGCTCCGAAATTATTTAGGAGATGAGGCTTTCTTTGCGGGGTTAAAAAAATATTTAAACGATAATAAGTTCCAATCTGCCGAATTTCATCAATTGCGAATTGCCTTTGAAAAAATTTGCGGGGAAGATTTAAATTGGTTTTTTAATCAGTGGTATCTAGGCTCTGGGCATCCCGTACTTGATATTAGCCGAGAAATTGATACTACAAACCAGAAAATACATATCACTATTGAACAAAAACAAGATTTAGAAGAGTTTCCTTTGTTTTTCCTTCCTACTAAAATAGCTGTTTATGATGACAAAGGAGAACATGTTTATCCTATTATCATCAAAGATGAAATCAATCATTACACATTTGATTATGATGGACAATTATATTTAACTCTTTTTGACCCTGAACAGATCTTATTGGGAATAAAAAATGAACTTCACAAAACAACAGAAGAATACAAACATCAATTTTTTAATTCAAAAGCTTATGAAGCAAGGCTTGAAGGAATGAAAAAAGGAATAAAATTCGGTAAAAAAAGCAATTTTGATATTGTAAAAACCGGATTAGGAGATTCTTTTTGGGATATTCGTCGCTATGCTGTTTCAAAACTCTCTTCGGTTCCAAAATCAAATAGAATCGAGCTTAAACCAACCATTTTAGAAATAGGAAAAAACGACCCAAGCTCTAAAGTGCGTTATGAAATTGTTCTGCAATCAAAAAAAATATTGTCTGGTGAAGAAATTCTTTCGTTCCTAGAAGACCGAATAAAAAATGACTCCTCATACCTTGTTACGGGAGCAGCATTAAAGAAAACGGCAGAATTAGACCCTCAAAGGGCTTTGCTTTTAGCAGAATCACTTGAAAAGGAGCGTTCATCAACACTTACTGTTCTCATTGCTGACATTTACTCTAATCATGGAGACAGTTCCAAAATTAATTTTTACGAAACAGCATTTAAAGAAAATCGTGTTGCCAATGTTTTTGATAAATTAGGACTGATTAACTCATTTACAATGTATGTCGGAAATCAAAACAATATTAACATTTACGAAAAAAGCGTTCCTGTTTACGACCTCTTCAAAAAAAACAAAAACATATACACACGAGCATTTATTCCTAAAAGCTTAGAATATTTAATTGACAAAATTGATGCTCAAATTAATACTTTAAAAAATTCTAAAATGGAAGAAATACAAAAAAATGAACTTATTTCACGTTATACAAAAGTGAAAGAACACTTTAACGAAATAATCATATCACTAAAAGAAGAACATTAAAACAGATTATTATGACACATTTAAAACCGGGAGATAAAGCACCCTCATTCACAGCAAAAGATCAAAAAGGAAGAGAAATAAATCTAGATGATTTTAAAGGAAAACCTGTTGTTATTTATTTTTACCCGAAAGACAATACCCCGGGCTGTACAACACAAGCCGTTAATTTAAAAGAAAATTTTGACGAATTTAAAAAACGGGGAATTGTAATATTAGGAGTAAGTGCTGATGACGAAAAGAAGCATCAAAAATTTATTGAAAAGTATGAATTACCGTTTACTTTAATTGCAGATGTAGATAAAGAAGTTATTAAAAAGTACGGTGTGTGGGGAGAAAAAAAGTTTATGGGGAAAGTTTATGAAGGTATCCATCGAACGACTTTTGTTTTAGATAAAGATCATACAATCATTGATATTATCAAAAAACCAAAAGTAAAAGATCATACGAGAGAAATATTGGAAATCTATGATCGTAAATAGTTTACGTTGTGGCTGCTAAATATTTGTAAAGAAATTAAAACATAAACGATATGTCAACAAAAAAAGAACTAAACAAAGAAAAATTAAAAGCGCTCCAATTAACAATGGATAAGTTGGAAAAAACTTATGGAAAAGGGGCTGTTATGAAACTCGGGGCTTCTCCAATTGAAAAAATAGAAGTCATTCCTTCCGGATCGCTGACTTTAGATTTAGCACTTGGTGTTGGGGGATACCCTAAAGGTCGTGTTGTTGAAATCTACGGACCGGAATCTTCGGGGAAAACCACACTTGCAATTCATGCAATAGCAGAAATACAGAAACAAGGAGGTATCGCTGCTTTTATTGATGCCGAACACGCCTTTGATCAATTTTATGCTAAAAACCTTGGGGTAGATGTAGAAAATTTAATTATTTCTCAACCCGATAATGGAGAACAAGCGCTAGAAATCGCTGATAATCTTATCCGTTCAGGAGCAATTGATTTAATTGTTGTGGATTCTGTTGCGGCATTAACGCCTAAAGCGGAAATAGAAGGAGAAATGGGGGATTCTCAAATGGGGTTACAAGCTAGACTAATGTCTAAGGCGTTAAGAAAATTAACCTCTTCCATTAACAAAGCAAATTGTTGTTGCATATTCATCAATCAATTAAGAGATAAAATCGGCATAGCATTCGGAAACCCTGAAACAACGACAGGAGGAAACGCATTAAAGTTTTATGCTTCTGTGCGTGTGGATGTTCGTCGATCTTCTCAAATAAAAGATGGTGATGAAGTCATTGGAAACAAGACAAAAATTAAAATTGTAAAAAATAAAGTCGCCCCGCCTTTCCAAAAAGCAGAATTTGATATCATGTATGGAGAGGGAATATCTAAGATTGGAGAAATTTTAGATCTTGGTGTCGATTTAGGAATTATCAAAAAGAGTGGCTCTTGGTTCTCTTATGGAGAAACCCGATTAGGACAAGGAAGAGATGCTGTAAAACAAATTATTACTGACAATCCGGAGCTAATGGAAGAATTAGAAGAAAAAATAAAGGAAGAGCTTAAGCCGAAGAATGAAACTGAGGTTTAGTTTGTTGCATATCGTAAAAAAGGGGCTTGATTAAGCCCCTTTTTTATTCTTATTTTGTTCCCGAACAAGGCCCTTTAGTGTCTCCATGTTTTTGATGAATTAACCATTCCGCTTGCGTCACTTGAATTTCTTGCGTTTGGTTCGTTCCCGGAATTTTATGACAAATTGTAAATTTTTGTCCTCCTCCTATTGTTCCTGTTGTCGTACACCCTCCCTGCTTATCTCCATGTGCTTGATGTGTAGGCCAATCTTTACTGTCAATCCACATCTCTTGTTCTGCTCCTGTCAATGGGTTTTTATGACAAATTTTTATTTTTGTTTCTCCCGTTTGCTCTGAACATTTTCCTTTTGTATCCCCGTGTGCCTGATGCA
>JALWLM010000476.1:5855-9955 GCA_027084145.1 Crocinitomicaceae bacterium
TGCATAGGCCAATCTTTTTCAGAAATTGTCATCTCTGTTTTTTTACCTGTTCTTGGGTCCACGTGGCAAATAACAATCTTAACCTCTTGGTTTGGTTTTCTCTTTCGAACAATCTTTTTGGTTTTTGTTGTGCGCCCGCATGGTGTAACCGCTTCAATCATTATAACATTTGTTCCATACTCAAAATTTAATGTTGATGTATAGATCCCCGTTTGAGGATTAAATGTTCCTTTTAAAACCTTTCCATTCAATGTTGCTTTTAAAAGTTTATAACCTGCCATATTTTGAATTTTAGCTTGAAGCGTTCCGGATGCATTTTCAGTCTCTGAATAAACCGGCTCAAAAATTGATATTGAAGGTGACTTACACGGAATAAATGTTACTTTTTTAAATCCTGTGTCTTCTCCACATTCATTGCTTGCTTTTATCAAAACATTATTATCTCCCTGCATTAAGTTTACAGATATTCTAAAAATATTCGTGGAAGGGTTGTATGTTCCTCCGTTTATTGCTGCACTATTCACAAAAACTTGTATTTGGCTTCTATAAGCAATATTCTCAATTTTAGCTTTTATGACTGTTAAACTTTGGTCAACAACACTTTCGCTAGGAAGAAGCATTGTTATTTCCGGTTTGAAACAATCTTTCTTCTTTTGAATAAGATGCGTAATCTCTGCTGTTCCACATTCATTAGTTACAATAATTTTAATGGTGTTTTGCCCTTCTTTTAAACTCACTTGTGAAGAAAACATCTTCGTAGAAACATTATAGCTTCCTTGTCTTTTTATTCCGTTAACAAACAAGGCTATTTGAGATGATGTTTCTACATTTTGTACATACGCTTGAACGTTCACTATTGATTCTTTCGTTTCTGTATCTGTAGGACGAATCAAAGAAATAATTGGTCTTTTACATTTTTCATGTTTAATTTTTATAGTTTCTTCTCCTTCTCCACAAGAGTTCAATGCTCTAATTGTTAATGTATTATCTCCCTCTTTAAGTTGCAAAGTTAATCGAACCTCATTTGTTGCTTTATAAAAAGTAAAATAAACCGGATAACCGTTTAATAGTACTTTTATCTGTTGTTTATGATCTACATTATAAACATTTGCTTTATATGAAATCGAAGCAACATCTGTTGTGAAATCTTTCTGATTGATTGGTACGACAACCTGCGGTTTTTTACAGCTAGCATGTTCTACATGTATTATTTCTTCTGTTTCTCCACAGAAATTTTCTGCAACAACTCTAATTTGATTCATTCCCTCAACAAGCGTTAAAATCCCTGATAAAACACCCGTTTCTTCATTATACGTTACTCCTTCCTGTTTTACTCCGTTAAGGAATAAATCTACCTCATCAGCTTTTGTTATTTTTATATTTATCGGATAACGCTGATGTGTTGTTATTTCCTTATCATAGCTTGGATTGATAAATTGAATTACAGGAGCGTCACATTTTTTATAATGAATAAAGAGGGCTTTTTCATCTGTTCCGCATCCATTTCCTGCTTTAACAACAATTTTGTTGTCTCCTTCTTTTAGAATAATTTGTTGTCTAAAACGATTGTTTTTCGAATTATAATAAACCCCCGAAACAGGTTGACCATTTAGTTGAATCATGATGTTTTCAGTGCTTGCCACATTATAAATCTTTCCTGACAAGTAGATTTCTTGTGTATGTACTGTCATACTAGTCCTTCTTGGAATAGATATTTCAATCACAGGGTTTTCACAAGGAACAGCGTTTGTTCCTTGAACATTACTTTCCTCCGGACTTTGTTGTTGTATCGGCTCTGCATATCTATTTCCTCTAACTTGGAAACGTAAAAAGAAATTCGTGTAATGATAAACGTCATTCGTTAGATTAAAAAATGTTGGTTTATCATTAATGTAGCCATCAAATAAATCTTTTCTTGTAAATGTTGTTTTATGTTCTACACCTAAAGAAAAAAACGGAGAAACTTGATATGCCAATCCAAACCCTAAACTTGGCATAAAATCAACATTGTAATAATTGGGGTTACTTCCGTCCAACGTGTAATCATATTTCCCGTCACTCATGTTTCTCCACTCCTTTCTTGAAATACCGTCCGGAGAATAATTGTATAAATATTCTCCGAAAAGAGTGTCTTCATAAACAAGGTCTCCTCTTGTTTGGTTGCCGACTAAATGAACACCTCCAAAAATATATGGGTCCCATCCTGTTCTTTCTCTCAGCGTATTTGCATGAAGAACGAATTCCAATCCAAATTCATGTAAATGAGTTTGGAAATTATTTACGGTATATCCCAAAGTATCATAAAAATTAACCGCATTACCCGGAGGAACAATAGAAGGGTTATACCCGTTCGTGGAAGTAATGTGATAGTCTTGCCCTTTCCATTTTCCACCAAGATATCGAAAGCGAAGGTCAAAGCTCACCGGACGCGCATAATTGTAATTAAAAGAACGGCCTATAACGAAACCCCATGCTCCGTTTAATTTATTTTTCACATCTGTAGAGTTCCACCCCACTCCGGCATTTATACCCCAAAACCATTTGGAATCATGATCATAGTCTAAATGCTGGGCTTTTGTATACACCCCGATAAACACAAAAAAAATGACAAGTAACCTTCTTTTCATAACTAATATTTTTATTGTTTTTTGTTTTTCTCTCTAAAATTATTCCAAATAAACGGTAAAATTAACTTTTAACAATTATTTAACTTTTTATTTTTCTTTAAAAATCATTTTTTCTCTTTGGAAGAATAAATATATTGCAAAAAAAAAGACTATGGGATTTAAAACAGATATTGAAATTGCTCAAGAAGCTAAATTAAAACATATTAAAGATATTGCTTCAAAACTAAACATCAAGGAGGATGATTTAGAGTTATATGGAAAATATAAAGCAAAACTTCCTTTAAGTTTAATACAAGCGGAAACTATCAATAAAAATCATTTGATATTGGTTACTGCTATGACACCCACTCCGGCGGGGGAAGGAAAAACAACTACATCAATTGGACTTACCGAAGGAATGAATAAAATCGGTAAAAAAACAACTGTTGTCCTAAGAGAACCTTCGTTAGGGCCTGTTTTTGGAATTAAAGGGGGGGCAGCAGGGGGAGGATATTCTCAAGTCGTTCCCATGGAAGATATTAATCTTCATTTTACCGGTGATTTTTCTGCGGTAGAAAAAGCAAACAATCTTCTATCTGCTTTAATTGATAATAATTTACAAAGTAAAACTAAAAACTTGGGAATCGACCCTCGAACAATTGCATGGAAGCGAGTAATGGATATGAATGACCGTGCTTTAAGACAAATTGTTATTGGCTTAGGAGGAACGGCAAACGGTATTCCGAGGGAAGACGGCTTCAATATTACTCCTGCTTCCGAAGTAATGGCAATTCTTTGCATGGCCGAAGATTTTGAAGATTTAAAACGGCGTTTAGGAAACATTTATATCGGAATGACATTTGATAAAAAGCCCATTTATGCTCGAGATTTAAAAGCAGAAAATGCTATGGCAATTTTATTAAAAGACGCTATTAAACCTAATCTTGTTCAAACACTTGAAGGAAACCCGGCTATTATTCACGGAGGACCATTTGCAAATATTGCTCAAGGAACCAACACTATTTTAGCAACAAAAATGGGACTTTCTCTTTCTGATTATGTGGTTACAGAGGCTGGATTTGGTGCTGATTTAGGAGCTGAAAAATTTTTAGATATTAAATGTGTTTCCGGAAATCTTTCTCCTGAAGCGGTTGTTCTTGTTGCAACAATTAGAGCATTAAGACATCATGGCGGAGCGAAAAAAGAAGAGTATAATACTCCGGATATTGAAAAAGTGAAAAAAGGTTTTAAAAACCTGGAAAAACATATTGAAAACATCAAGAAATTCGGGTTCAACCCTATTGTTGCCATTAATGCTTTTCCTTCTGATTCTGAAGAAGAGGTTCAATTTGTTAAAGAGGCCTGTTCAAACATGGGGGTAAAGGCTGTTTTAGCAAAAGGGTTTGCAGAGGGAGGTGCAGGGATGACGGATTTAGCTCAAGCGGTAGTAGATGAAGTTGAAAATGGAAACAATCAATTTAAGCCTTTATATGA
>JALWLM010000477.1 GCA_027084145.1 Crocinitomicaceae bacterium
TTTATAACTATTAAAAATACCTGTTTTTAACCCTATTGAAATGCTATTCGTTGGTAAAATTGTTTCTCCTTTTTCTGTTCTATATATCCACTTCAAAAATAACTTCAAGTTTATTTTTCGATTAAAACGATATCCTGCTTCGATCGATGAAAACATAACCCTTCCCTCCCTTTGTGGATTTGACTCATAAACAGACAGTAAGTTTCTTTCGTTATAGCTTTTTAAAGTATAATAAGATAATTGTGTTGTTGCATAGACTCTTTTTTTCTCATAACTACACCGAACGAGTATTTCATCAAAGCCGTTTCCTTTAATATGCGCTAGAGGCAGGTTAAAATGAGAATAATCTAGTCTTCTATTGCTAAATTCATACATCCCTTTTTCCACATGATTGTATTCTACTTGCAACATGAAATCCTTCAAGTTAAAATAATCGTAACCTCTGTAACCTATTTGAACCGCGTTCTTTTCTATCTCAAAACCTGTAAGCCCAAACTGTCCGTAAATTCTATGTTTTTTTGCTATTTGCCAACTCAAGTTGACTCCGAAAACAGTTGATACTTCTTCTTTCCCTTGTAAAGTAATAAAAGAAATAAACGGAATGGGATTATAAAATAAAGGGTGAACCTTTTTACTTATGATAGAGTCCCCTCTATTCCAACTACTTCCTTCAAAAAGTGAAAGACTTATTTTTTTATTGGGCAAAAAAGTAAAATAATTTATACTAAACCCTTTGGGTTCATAGTATGATTCTACAGAACTACTTACCGGTTTTCTTAAAAGATTAAGGTGTTTTGCTCTCATATATGAAAACAAAAATTTTAGAGAGATGGTCCAATCTATACGAAAATAAGGCGCATGAAAAGAATTGTCACTCAACAACAAAGAACGGTGTCCATCACCAATAAATTGCTGGTTGTTTCCCGCAAATATTCTTAAAAAAGACGTGGGTTTATAAACAAAAAAACCTGAAGATGAAGCATAGTCAAAAGCATCTATTTTGAATGGTTTTGTTCTTCCCAAACCGGGTACAACGGCGTTTTGTGTATGATAAGAAGAATCTGAACCGGGATAAAGCTCTCCTAAAGCCTTATAATACGCTGTTTCATAGGGATTAAATCGGGATTGGTTTTCATAAATAGATGCAGAAAAAAAGAAGTTTTTCTTAATATCTCCTTGAATATTTAATCCTCTTGTGTTTTGAAAAATTCTTCTTGAAGTGGTATCTGAAAAATTCTTTCCTATTGTAAAATCTATTATAGGATCTATAGTCATAAAAAACTCTTCTTCTTTTAGTTCTATTAAATGCTTTTGAAATAAAATATGAGTAATGTCGTAATACTGTTTGGTAGAATCATTAATTACTTTTATCAAATGATAGTCTTCCAAAACAACAGGAAAGAAACTTCCTTTTAAATAGGGTGTTTCAAGTTTATTCGAAAATATCTGGTCTTTATAAAAACTATTAAGAGGTATTGTTCTTTGTTGAGAACAAACAATAAAAAAAGAAAAAAGAAAATATGTAGATATCAATCTTTTTATCATCATTCACACAAAGCTTTTGTATAAGCGATAAATGGAGGGTTAAAAAACGTCTCTTTATTGTATTTCAATCTTTTTCTGTCTATAAAATCAACTATTTTTCCTCCTAATTCTTCCAATATAATTTGTCCTGCAGCAATATCCCATTCCATTGTAGGTAAAAAACGTAAATACATATCTGATTTTCCTTCTGCCAAATCAAAAAACTTTAAAGCACTTCCTTTTTGAACAAATTTAAAATCTCCGTATTTATCTTTTAAATATTGCGAAAAATCGTCCTCTATTTCCTTTGTTTCCCAAGAACAAACAATAATTAAGGGATGATTTCTTTCTTTTTTCGGTTCTATTTTTTTCCATTTACTCTTGTCTTCTACATTTTTAAAAGAAAAAAGATAAACCCCATGTCCTTTTTTTCCTAATAATATTTTTTCTTCTTCCGGAGAAGAGATAACTCCAAAAACAGGATAATTATCTTCAATTAAAGCAATATTTACTGCAAACTCTCCATTTCTTTTTAAAAACATTTTTGTTCCATCAAGAGGATCTACGCACCAATTTCTCTTCCATTTTTTTCTTACTTCATAGTCTTTTTTTATTTTTTCTTCTCCCGTAATAGGGATTTTTGTTTCTTGAAGTATTTGAGTTATTATTTTTGATGCTTCCTTGTCTGCTTTTGTTACCGGAGAGCCATCTTTTTTTATTTCCACTTCCGGAATAACCGAATGATATATTTCGATTATTCTTTTAGAAGC
>JALWLM010000478.1 GCA_027084145.1 Crocinitomicaceae bacterium
ATAAGTTTTTGGTTAATAATATTGTCTTCAGCAACCAAAACATTTGCATAAAACTTTGAAGACTCTGCATTGAATTTTTTACGTTTTTTTGCATTTTTTATTCTGACATTTTCATTATTATAGCTCTCAAGTGTAGATTTTAGCTTAGTATTATTGAGTGGTTCATAAATAGTTTTGAAAATATCTAAAGCCATTGAGTCGATTTTTTTCATAAAGTATGATTTTGTGAGTAAGACTAACTCTTCTGGCATTTCACTATAGGTTTGCAATTCATCTTCATTTGCATATTCATAATCTGCAAAGAGAAGATTATAGTTTTTTTTGTCTTGAAGTGCTTGGAGCTCATTTTTGTCTTTATAGGTAGTGTAGCTAACGCCATAAAAGTCAAGATACTCACGAAGATAGACATCTTGACGTTTTGTTTTATGAGTTGATTCCAAAATGAGTGCATTGATACTTGAAAATGCTCCTCTTGAAGTTTCATTAAGTACTTCTATCTCTTCAAAATCAATAGTAAAGAAGAATGTAGTACCTTCACCTGGATCAGAGTGTAAATCAAGTTGACCACCCATTAGCTCGATAAAACGTGCTGAAATTGTAAGACCAAGACCAGTACCACCATATTTACGGGTAATTGATGTATCTGCCTGCGAGAATGCTTCAAAGATTCTTGCTTTTTGTTCACCTGTGACACCTATACCACTGTCTTGTACTTCAAAACGAACTCTTGTAATACCCTCTTGTTCAGAATTGAGTTTTCTGATGTCAACATTAATCGACCCAGAAGAGCTTGTAAATTTAACGGCATTAGAGAGAAGATTTATAAGTACTTCTTTAATCTTCGTCGGATCTCCTTTTAACGGTTGTTCAAGTTCAGGGTCTATAAAACATCCAAGATCAATGTGTTTCTCACTAGCACGTACTGCATAAACTTCTACAGCTGATTCGAATTCTTCGATTGGATTAAAGATAATATCCTCAATTTCTAGTTTATTTGATTCAATTTTAGAAAGGTCAAGAATATTATTTATAATTTCAAGAAGATTTTCTGAAGATTTTTCAATAATTTCAACAAACTCTGCTTGTTCTTCTTTGAGTTCTGTATCTTTTAGAAGTTCAGTAAATCCAACAATCCCGTTTAGTGGTGTACGAATTTCATGTGACATATTTGCAAGAAACATAGATTTCGCTTCAGAAGCCTCTTGAGCTGCTTCCTTGTCATGTTTTGTCTGTTCTATGATTTTTTCTAGTAGTCTATATGCTTCTGCAGTACCTTGTGCTGTGTGTAAGTTGATATTGACAGTTACATCATCATCATTTGTATCTTCAGCAACTTTTGTTAGAACATCTTCAAGGTTTTTAATGTTTCGAGCAATTTCGTTTGAGAGTAAGAAACCAAGAATCGCAAGGATGAGAGAGACAAGCCAGATTGAAAGTGTGATGGCAAGAAATTGCAAGGCTTCTGTTTTTACAGTAAGTGCCCTCGCATCCATAGCTGAGAGAACTGCTTCTTCTGCATCAGAAAGAAGATTTGTTTTTTCAGAAAGCATAGCAAACCATATACCTGGATTTGTTTGATATTTTCCACTCGCAGCATTTGTTAAAATATTGGCTCGTTCACTATTAATATCTTCAAATAGTTCTTGTGCATCTTCATTTTTTAATATGGCATCTAGTTTTGCAATAAGTTGTTTATCTTGAATTGTGTCATAAGATATAGCATCTGCTTTTGCAATAAGTGAAATCCATGTATTAATCTCTTCTTCTTCAAGTTTTGTTGAACGTGCAATGGCAAAGGAGATAAAGTCACGTTCATCTGCAGTAGCAGCATTTGCTCTTACAAGAGAGATATATTTACTAGAAAATTCATTAATAAGTGAGTCTAGTTGTTGATATGTAATTCTTTCAAGCTCCTTAATCCCCTCTTTCTCCGCTTCTCCGTAAACGATATTGTAAACATCTTCAAAGTTTGCTTGATGTTGGTCAACAAGTTTTCTTGTCTCTTTTATACGTTGTAGTAGAGACTCTAAAGTTTTTACTCTTTGGCAGATGCGGCATTTACTTTGACCCTGTGAGTGATCATGAAATTTTGGCTCAGTTTTAATATGTTGAAGATAGAGCTTCTCTTTGATATCAACTATTTTTCTCTGTTTTACAAGAGACTTCAGTGTATTTGGAGAGGAGTTCCCCAAGTACATAACAGTCATTCCTCTTTCACGAGATATATTGTTGATTAAATCATTTAATTCTCTATTAACTGAAAGTCTATCTTGTAGGATTTGAGC
>JALWLM010000479.1 GCA_027084145.1 Crocinitomicaceae bacterium
ATAGTTTCCTCTTCTTTTTTCCAGTTGATATTGTATCCCTGTTGTTTCCATTAATAATTCAATATCATCAATTTCTTGAGTTAATTGAGAAGATTTTTCTAAATATTCCTTAGATTTTTCTAATTCGTTTGTATTTAGTCCAACTCTAGCCAGGTTATTATAAATAAAGCCTAATATAGATTTGTATTTATATTTTTGTGCAATTTCCAGTGCTTTATTTAACACTTCTTCTGCTTTTTTATATTCTTTCTTAGGGATATATATGTCAGATAGATTAACATATGAAGTAGCAATTCCAAAGCGGTCATTAATATGTTCTTTTAATTTTAAACTTTGAAAGTGTGTAGATAGTGCCAAATCATATTTCTTTTGTATCATATATGTGTTTCCTATATTGTTTAATGCATAAGATACTCCTTTCGGATATTCTGTTTTTTGAAAAAGACGTTTAGCATTTTTAAAATACCGTAATGCATTGCTATAATTCTTTTGTTTTTTATAAATAACACCAATATTATTCATGATATTTCCTTGTAGTATATAATCATCTGTTTTTTCAGATATTTTTAATGCTTTTGTATAATAGTTGATCGCATTTTCAAAATCCCCTTTGTTTTTATAAGCAATTCCGATGCTATTACAAACAGAAGCAATTTTAAGAGTATCATTATTTCTTGATGCAAGTTGTAAACATTTTCGGTAGTATTTCAGGGCTTTTTCTACCTCTCCGTTTCTTTTAAAAAACCGTCCAATATTATGAAGTTCATTTGCTTTGATAGAATCATTGTCTATAAAATCCAATGATTTTATTCTCAATTGAACATAACGATTAAAGTCTGTTTTTTTATAAAATATAGATTGATGTGAATATCCTAGATAAGCAAGAGAATTTATTTTTTTTTCGATAGCGAATTTAATCCCATCATCGATTAAAGCTTCAGCGCTGTCTTTATCATTCTTTTTTAAAAGATCGGCCATATGATATATTGAAATTACTCGAATGCTATCATCTAAATTCGAGTTTTTCCAATTTTCATATAAACTGTCAATCTTTTTAGCGTCTAAGGGGGGTTGTCCATGTACGGTAATTGTTAAAAACAATAAAAAGATTGGAAGTATTATCCTGTATAAACAACTCATTAATGATGTTATTTGCTTGTATAATTTTAAAAAAGGAAATTAAGAATAATTTAGATAGAAAACAATTTAAACTACATAAAAAAAATAGAATTTGTTATAATCGATAGTATAGTAGTCGGGATGAGAGGATTCGAACCTCCGCTCTCTCGCCCCCCAGACGAGCGCTTTAACCGGACTAAGCTACATCCCGTTTAGAGGAATATTTCTCTAAAATAAATAAGGGGTTAAAACGTGGTTATCCGGCAGTGACACCAAGTACTTCTGCCATTTTTTTACCTATATGAGCAGGAGAATCCACAACGTGGATACCACATTCACGCATGATTTTCTTTTTCGCTTGTGCTGTATCTTCTTCACCTCCTACAATA
The DNA here is from genome assembly GCA_027084145.1 of Crocinitomicaceae bacterium. GTDB lineage: Bacteria > Bacteroidota > Bacteroidia > Flavobacteriales_D > Crocinitomicaceae > UBA4466. The sequence continues at coordinate 1,509 of JALWLM010000479.1, forward strand.
GCTCCTGCATGCCCCATTGTTCTACCTTTTGGAGCTGTTTCACCGGCAATAAAACCAACAACCGGCTTTTTATTATTTTCTTTAATCCAACGAGCAGCATTTGCTTCTAAGTTACCTCCAATCTCTCCAATCATTACGATTCCTTCAGTATCAGGATCATTCATCAATAGTTCAACAGCTTCTTTTGTTGTTGTACCAATAATTGGATCTCCTCCAATACCAATAGCAGTTGTAATTCCTAATCCTGCTTTTGAAATTTGATCAGCGGCTTCATAGGTTAATGTACCGGACTTGGATACGATTCCTATTTTTCCTTTTTTGAATACAAATCCGGGCATGATTCCAACTTTTGCTTCTCCGGCAGTGATAACTCCGGGGCAGTTAGGTCCGATTAAAGTCGTATCATATGCAGAAATATATTCTTTAACTTTAATCATGTCAGCAACAGGAATACCTTCTGTGATACATACAATAACTTTAATTCCTGCATTAGCAGCTTCCATAATCGCATCTGCAGCGAAAGCAGGGGGAACAAAAATGATAGATGTATCTGCTCCGGTTTCTTTTACAGCATTTTCTACTGTGTTGAAAACAGGTCTTTCTAAATGAGTTTGTCCTCCTTTCCCCGGTGTTACTCCTCCAACAATATTTGTTCCGTATTCAATCATTTGTTCCGCATGGAAAGTTCCTTCACTTCCCGTAAAACCTTGAACAATTATTTTTGAATTTTTATTTACAAGTACGCCCATAATTATTTATTCTTATAATTTAACAG
>JALWLM010000480.1 GCA_027084145.1 Crocinitomicaceae bacterium
GCGCAATTTATGTAGGAGATGAATTATTTATTCATAAAAAAGTTCATCTTCCAAATTATGGAGTTTTTGAAGAGGCAAGATTTTTCTTTGCTGGAGATGAATTTAAAGTATTTGAGACAAAATTTGGAAAAACTGCTATGCTAATTTGCGAAGATGTATTTAGTGGTGAAACAATAAATTTCATCTCAAAAGAAAAACCAGATTTAACAATCGTAATTGCGGCAAGCCCAGCAAGAGAATTTAAAGAAAATTCGTTACTAATAGAAGAACAGTGGAATGCTTTACTCAAAACTATTGCTATTTTAAGCGGAGGGTATGTAGCTTTTGCAAACAGAGTTGGATTTGAAGATGGATTGGGATTTTGGGGTAAAAGTAAACTTATAAACCCAAAAGGAGAAATTGAAAAAGAGGCAAAATATTTTAAAGAGGATTTAATCGAAATTGAACTTAATCATAAGCTGACCCTCACTCAAAAATACTTTATAAGAAAAGACTGAATCGGGCATTTATCAAAAATAAAAAATTAAAAAGGTTTTAAAATAGTTAATCCCAACATCACTAAAAATACAAACAAATTCAAATAAAAGACCCAGTATTTTAATATTTTAGTTTTTAAGTAAAAATAAACATTTTCAACCATTATTAAAATCACAAATGAAAGTTTTATATGAAGCCACATACCAGACTTTGATACTATTGGATTCATAAGCATAATCTTTACACCGGAGACTAAAACAAAAAGCATTAATAAAACGGAATATTTAAAAAGTTTTTTTGATTCTTCTATATCAAATTGACTCAATTTAATCGCTACCAATAAAAAAACAATCCATAATAATACAAATCCCATATGACAAAAATAACAAAGCATTAAAAAACCCTCTATATTCAATTTATAAAAGGGCATAGCTATAAGCCGGGTTCTGTCTAAGAAGCTATTTATCTAAACGCACACCTTACAGTGCCGTTTGTGCGGAGGGTAATATTGCAAGGCTTTACCATCCCTCCTTGCTACGGAGTAGGTTTACCTAGCAGGAAATATCGCTATTTCCCCGGTAGGCTCTTACCCTACCTTTGCACCCTTACCTCAAAAGGCGGTCTATTTCTGTGGCACTATCTCTCGTCTTACGACGGCAGTCTGTTAGACTGACTCCTGCCTTGCTGTAGCCCGGACTTTCCTCTACTAAATAGTAGCAACTTCTTGCTATACCCTTTTATAAAGTGAAATAAGCACCAATTAACAAATTGGTGCTTATAAAAATTATCCTTGAAAAGCTCCATAATTTAAATATTTTTCAAATCTTCTTTGCAATAATTCACCATTATCTAAAGAATTTAATTCCTTGACTTTATCCAAAAAATATTTTTTAATATTTTCAGCAGTTGTTTCATAATCTCTATGTGCTCCCATTTCTGGTTCATCAATAATATCATCAATCAAACCAAGTTCTTTCAACTCTTCTGCCGAAATTTTAAGTGCTTTTGTAGCAGTCTCAGCCTTAGAATTATCATCCCATAAAATAGCTGCACAACCCTCTGGAGAAATCACGCTAAATACAGAATATTTTAACATAGCAAACTTATCTGCTACTCCAATAGCAAGCGCTCCTCCACTACCACCTTCCCCAATAACTATACTCACAGTAGGCGTTTTAATTTTAGACAATTCAAGTAAATTTCTTGCAATAGCTTCACTTTGACCTCTCTCCTCTGCCCCAATTCCCGGAAATGCTCCCGGTGTATCGACTAAAAAAAGAACAGGCAACTTAAATTTTTCTGCAAGTTTTGCAATTCTTAAAGCTTTTCTATAGCCTTCAGGATGTGGCATTCCAAAATTTCTTTTTATTTTATCTTTTGTATTTCTACCTTTCTCCTCACCAATTACAACACACTTAACATCATCAATTTCTCCAATAAATGCTACAATCGCCTCATCATCTCTAAACTCTCTGTCTCCGTGTAACTCATACTTATTCGTCATAATTAACTCAATTAAATCAATAGCGTGAGGTCTGTCAGGATGACGGGCAAGAAGAAGTTTTTGATAAGGAGTTAAATTTGAAAAAGTTTTTTTAACCTCTTTTTTCAAATCATCTTCTAAAACCTCAACAGCGTGAGTATCTCCTTTAATCTTAGCAACTTCAATCTCTTTTTCTATTTCTTCAATTTTTTGTTCAAAATCTAAAACTGCCACATTAAACCTTTTTAAAGACTACAACTCCGTTTGTCCCACCAAATCCAAAAGAATTACTCATTGCCACTTCAATATTAGC
>JALWLM010000481.1 GCA_027084145.1 Crocinitomicaceae bacterium
CAGTAAATGGATGAGTTTTTCATCTCCAGCTAATCTGACAAAAAGTTTCACATTAACATTTTTATGCACCTTTCGTTTTGAATTTGCTACATTAGATTTCCTACTTTTTATCTTCTTAGGCAATTTTATCTCAGGAATATCTACCGAGTTTACTTTAATCTTCTCTTCTTTTTTGTTTGATACATTTAGTTTATCAACATTCATATTTACCTTTAATAGGAAAGATATTAGGAAGATTACAGCTATAAATAATATAAATGTCGGTATATATTTCTTCATCATTGCTTCATAACTCCATAAAAGAGGCTTGTTCCTGTTTCCTGTGCTGTTTTCCTAAGAATATGAAAATCATAAAAAGAGAAATTTGAGTTTTTATCTATAACAATTACCAAAGAAATCGGTTTTGTCTTGTTTAGCCAAACAAGTATTTCGTTTAAATTCTTAGTTTTTAGGACTAATTTTTTTTCCTTTTTTATAATGAAAGTGTTTCTGTTTATAATCAACTTATATTCTGTTTGAATTTGTGAATCCCCTTGTATAGTTTCATTTTTATGAGACTTATTTATAAGAACTTCATATGCTTTATTTGATGCTTCAGTCCCACTTAAAATTGCCGCTATAAAAAATAGAAGCATTAAATTAAAAAAAACATCAATAAAAGCCATAGAAAAGTCAGGTTCTCTTTTATCCATTTCCTGACCCCTCCTTTTATTCGTCAAGTTTTTTATCCAGAAGAATGATAATACCCACTATAACAGCACATATAAGAGCAACTATGGTTGATATCCATGCTTCTTGCATAACCATAAAAAGAGTTTGAATATTAATTTTTCCATCAGTCTGAAAAACATCTTTACTTTTACTTACCAATGCCCATAAACTTCCCAACAATCCTAAAGCACTGACATATCTAAGGAAAAATGCAAAATATCTTTTTGTAACCTTTCTCTCATTTTGAGATAATTCAAAGATGTAAATGGATAGCCCAAGAATAAATAAAATCGATATGATAAAAGTAAATGGTCCATATCTGTCTAAAAAATTTTTAAATGCTTGAAACATATACTCAGGAAGAAGACCTATCAAGAGTATAAAGTATATCGAAAACAATAACCAGAAGAGTTTGAGTTTAGCATGGACCAAAATTTTTCTCATCAGAAGAACCCCTCTCTTAACAACTCTTCTGGGAAAGAATAGTCTTGCATTTTCTCTTCTTTACTCCTTGTCAATTCCATCCCCGATATGTATTTCCTTATGGCTTTTGTAGTCGACTTAGGATCAGAAGCTTTACCGTCTGAAATTTCAAAGATTCCGTGACTCCTGAGAGTATTCAGAAAAGCCTGGAGATAAAGCTTGTGCTGTACATGCTTGGAGTATTCCCTCTTGAGTTTCCTTTTTAACTTGTCTAGAGAAGCCTTCTCATCAATTCCCAAATCTTCGAAAATGCTCCAGTAAGCCTTTTTAATAGCTTGTGCATCTTTTATGCTTTGGACGAAACTTTTAAATGATTCAGAATTTTTAAGCTCTGGGTTGGAAGATAAAAGGGTTTTCATGTTTTTAAGGCTCGTTTTAAATACTTTGTTCGCCTCCTCCTTAAAGGTTTGATGATCAAGTTTTTCTGAAAATACCCCTAAAGATTGTGCCTTTTCTATCAGTTGTATTGCTTTTAAATATAGATCTGCCAGCTCTGTGTGCTTTTTAAGTAACTTTTCAGCTGTCCTGGCTGAAAGGATAAAGCTTAGTTTCCTACATGTTTGTCTGTCTTCAGATGAAATTCTATCCTTAAAGATATAACATCTTTTGTAGAATTTTTCTAGTTTTCTATATACTCCTTTCCCAATTTTCCTTTTAACTTCCTCCATTTCTTCTTTAATTTCATTTATCTTTGAAAAGGTTTTGGTTATTTCGATTACAATTTCCTGCCCATATCTTTCCTCTGTGAATCCAAAGAAAAAAAGTAATAAAAATATGAATAAGGTTAGAAAATACTTTCGTTTCATTTCAACACCTCCTACATCTTTTTTTCAGATATGAATTCATCAAATCCTAAATTTTGTTACATTTGCAGATATGGTTTCAAAAAATGTTAAAAACTTAAAAATATACTTCATTTGGTATTAAAATTTATTTCTAAGGATTTGTTAAGTGGGAGCAAAGCTCCCGAGAGTTGGACTTTGTGTTGAGTTGAAACATTTTTTCAATTTTTTACCCTTTCTCCGTTCCTTAAAACTTCACAGCATATATAATTACAGATAAAGGTATTTC
>JALWLM010000482.1:0-310 GCA_027084145.1 Crocinitomicaceae bacterium
TATATTTACACCTACAAAGGAATAAGTAATGTGTACTTTATTATATTGCATGGGATGCTCTTCTGTTAATATTGCTTTAACATGAAGTTTAAAAGAAGTTACTTCTTTATCAGCTCTCATTTTTTGAATTAAAGAAGCAACATCCATACCTGTGCAGCTAATCAGTGCTGCAAGCATTAAGTGTTTCGGGCGACCGGAAACTTGCTTTTCATGATCTTTGTTTGTGAGAAATAAAGGTCCTTCCGGTAATTCGATTTGAAAGTGAAGTCCTCCTTTTAGCCATTCTGCGGTTAATTGATGTTCCATAATT
>JALWLM010000482.1:320-9839 GCA_027084145.1 Crocinitomicaceae bacterium
AATAGATTTTTGTAGCTATTATTTTGTTTTTTCAATTAGTTGTAAACAATTCCCCGTTCATTGAAAAATTCTTCTCCGAATTTTCTAATGATGGGTTCTTTCAAAAATCGAAAGACAGGGACTTTTAGTTCTTTGCCTAATTGACATGCAGGGCTACAGATGGACCACCGATCATAATTTAGTGCTTGAAAAGCATTAAATTTTTTGACTCTTATCGGGTAAAGATGACAAGATATTGGTTTCTTGAAATCGATTGTTTTTTCTGCTTCTGCTTTTTCTATTGCACATTTAGTGATGCCGTTTTCATCTTCAAAAGAGAAAGCACAGGCACCACCATTAATTAAAATGGTTACGGGCTCGTTTTCTGTATCCATATAAAAAACACCTTGTTCTTTGACAGTCTTGACACCATCTTCTTTCATGAAAGGGATGATTTTTTCTAATGAATCTTCAATAAGACCGACCTCTTCAACTGTAAGAGGGGCTCCGGCGTCACCTTCCACACAGCAGGCACCTTTGCAAGCGGATAGATTACAAACAAATTCTTCTTCAAAAATCTGTGTAGAAACAATCTTATCCTTAATTTCCAGTAGCATAAATAATTTTTAATTTATAAAAATAAGGAGTTTTTTAATTTTATTGTCTAATAATCTAATTAGAAACTTTTCAACATTTTTAGAGAACTACTCACGCTATTTTTGTATTTTTAGTTAAATGACTTAATTTCGAACTGCTAAATAATAAGTTATTATGAAACAGTATCAAGATTTACTACAAACTATCTTGGATAAAGGCGTAGACAAAACAGATCGTACAGGAACGGGAACTCGTTCAATTTTCGGGTACCAAATGCGATTTGATTTAAGTAAAGGCTTTCCTCTTGTTACGACAAAGAAGATACATTTAAAATCTGTGATTATTGAGTTGCTTTGGTTTTTATCAGGGGACACCAATATTCGTTTTCTAAAAGAAAACAATGTGCGTATTTGGGATGAATGGGCAGATGAAAATGGTGATTTAGGTCCTGTTTACGGACATCAATGGCGTTCGTGGCCGGATAAAAACGGAGGAACAATAGATCAAATTTCAAACTTGATTCATCAAATAAAAACAAACCCCGATTCAAGAAGGCTTATTGTTTCGGCATGGAATGTGTGTGATGTGGAAGAAATGGCTTTACCTCCTTGTCATACAATGTTTCAATTTTATGTTGCCAATGGAAAATTGAGCTGTCAACTTTATCAAAGAAGTGCAGATACTTTTTTAGGGGTGCCATTTAATATTGCATCTTATGCGCTTTTAACAATGATGATCGCACAAGTTTGTGATTTAGAACCGGGGGAATTTATTCATACTTTTGGAGATGCCCACATTTATTCTAATCATATGGATCAGGTGAAGTTACAATTAAGTAGAGAGCCTAGGCCACTTCCGACAATGAAATTGAACCCGGAAATAAAAAATATTTTTGATTTTAAATATGAAGACTTTGAACTGCTTAATTATGACCCTCATCCACACATTAAAGGGAAAGTGGCTGTATAGGGGAATATTCTTTTTTATTTCGTTTATTTCGTTTTCACAAAATGAAGTTTCACTCATTTTTGTGGGAGATATCATGCAGCATGATGCCCAGATTGAAGCAGCGTATAACCCTGTAACAAAAACATATGAGTATGATCAAGGGTTTCAATTTATTCGACCGCTTATAGGAAAATATGACTTTCGTGTTGCTAATTTGGAAGTGACTCTCGCAGGAAAACCATATAAAGGTTATCCTCAGTTTTCTGCTCCTGATGAACTGGCAAAAACTTTAAAGCGTACGGGGTTTAATGTTGTCTTAACAGCCAATAATCATGCTTGTGACAGAGGAGACAAGGGGGTTCTTCGAACACTAGACGTTTTAGACAAAATAGGGTTACCTCATACAGGCACTTTTAGAAGCTTGGAGGAAAGAGATACGGTTTACCCTTTGATCATAGAGAAAAACGGAATTCAAGTTGCTTTTCTAAATTACACTTATGGCACCAATGGTCTTTCTGTCAATCCTCCTTTAATTGTGAATTACATTGACACAGCACTTATCCGAAAAGATATCGCAGAAGCAAAAAAGAGAAAGGCAGACTATGTTATTTGTAACTTACATTGGGGGAAAGAATATCTTTCTTTGCCGGACGCTTATCAAAAACGAATAGAAAAGTTTTGTTATAAAGCAGGCGCAGACATGGTTATAGGAGGACATCCTCATACCGTGCAGCCTGTGCAAGTAAAAACAAATGATTCTGATGAAAAACAATTAACGGTTTGGTCACTTGGTAATTTTGTTTCCAACATGAGAACAAGAAACACAAGAGGAGGATTAATGGTTGGCGCAACTATCGAGAAAAAAGGAACGAAAACATCTTTGAAAGAGGCACATCATTATCTTATTTATACGTTAAAGAAAGATGAGGGAGCCGTTACACAATATTATATTCTCCCTGACTTTGATTATAACAATTACAGACCGGGATTTGTGGATAAAGTAAATGAAGAACGGATGAAATTTTTTATAGGAGACAGTCAAAAATTACTAGATTCTCACAATATAGAATGCGAAGAAAAAAAAGTAGAAGAAGACGTTTGGTTGAACGGAATATATGAGAGAATGTTGACGCAGTATTATGCGGTCTGGTTACCTGATTTAAAAGAAGATGTAATGTTAAATCACCCTTCCGGAAATTTACTTCATTGTTTTGTAGATGAAAAAGGGGACAAATATATTTTAAGTGGTTATTTCGGCACCTTATATGAAGCAGAGGTAATGAGGAAGGTTATTAAGTATAGTGCTTTTTCAGATAAAGAACCAAAGGTTGTAATAGTTACACCGTCTAAAGTGACACCAATAAAACAAGAGGAAGATGAAAATTAAGATGATTGCCGCAATGGATCAAAAAAGAGGGATAGGTAAAAACAATGACTTAATGTGGAAATTGTCGGATGATATGCGTTTTTTTATGAATACAACCAAAGGGCATATTGTTGTGATGGGTAGAAAAAATTATGATTCTATTCCGGAAAAATATCGTCCTCTTGCGGATAGAGAAAATGTAGTTTTAACACGAAATAAAAATTTTAAAGCGGATAATTGTCGTGTGTTTCATGACATGAAAGATTGTATTTCATTTTATGAAGATAAGGAGGAAAAGAGAGATTTGTTTATTATTGGAGGAGGAGAGATTTATCGATTGGCTTTAGAGCTTGGAGTGGCAGAAGAAATTTATCTCACTTATGTTCTGAACACGTATGACGCAGACACTTTTTTTCCCGAATTTGACACTTGCGAATGGAATCAAGAATTTATTGGTGTAAAAGAAAAGGATGAGAGGAACGAAGCAGATTTTGTGATTGTTAAATACACTAAAAAATGAAACTGTGTATCGCCGAAAAGCCTAGTGTGGCAAAGGATATAGCAGAAGTTATCGGTGCAAAAAACAGAAAAGACGGTTATTTTGAAGGTAACGGATATTGGGTTACTTGGACTTTCGGGCATTTATGCACACTAAAAGAACCGCATGATTATAAAGAACATTGGAAGTATTGGCGATTAGAAGATTTACCGATTATACCTGAAAAATTTGGCATTAAGTTAATACCGAATAAAGGAGTCGAAAAACAATTTCATATTATTAAACGATTAGTCGACCAGTGTGCAGAAGTGATAAACTGTGGGGATGCAGGGCAAGAAGGAGAGCTTATCCAGAGATGGGTTTTGCAAAAAGCCGGCATGAAAGTTCCCATGAAACGGCTATGGATTTCTTCACTTACAGAAGAAGCCATTAAAGAAGGTTTTGAAAATCTTAAAAATGCAGATGATTATCTGAATTTATATAAGGCAGGAAGTTCTCGTGCTATTGGAGACTGGTTGTTGGGAATCAATGGGACAAGATTATTTACGCGTAAGTACGGAAAAGGAGAGAACACGCTGTCAATAGGAAGAGTACAGACTCCTACATTAGCAATGATTGTTGAAAGACAAAAAGAAATAGACGCGTTTGTTGTTAAAGAGTATTGGGAATTAAAAACAGAATACAAAGGACAAGAATTTCAATGTTTAGATAAACAATCGAAGACATTACGACTTGACAAAGAAGAGAGGACTAAAAAAGGTTTGGAGTATCTACAAGGGAAAGACTTTGAAATAACTTCTTTTGAACAAAAAGAAGGGAAGGAAGGGAATCCCAGATTGTATGATTTAACTTCTTTACAAGTAGATGCCAATAAGAAGTTTGGGTTTAGTGCAGAACAGACATTGAATTATATTCAAAATTTGTACGAAAAAAAACTAACGACATATCCGAGGGTAGATACTACATTTTTACCTGATGATATTTATCCGAAGATTAAACCGATTTTAAAAGGATTAAAGTTTTATTCAAAATTGACAGAATCTTTACTTTCTAAAGATATTCCAAAAACAAAAAGTGTTTTCAATAATAAAAAAGTTACAGACCATCACGCAATTATTCCTACAGGAGTGCAAGCTTCTAATTTAACACCGGAAGAAAATAAAATTTATGATTTGGTTTGTAAGCGTTTTATTGCTGCATTTTATCCTGTTTGTACTGTTTCTAACACCACTGTATTTGGAAAAGTGGGGGAGTTGGTTTTTAAAGCAAGTGGAAAACAAATTGTAAAACCCGGATGGAGAGAAGTTTATGCCTCTGAAAAAAATGTGAAATCAGATGAGAAAATAATGCCTCATTTTGAAGAAGGGGAAAAAGGACCTCATAAGCCCTTTATTCATAAAGGAAAAACATCTCCCCCCAAGCCATACACAGAGGCAACACTTCTTAGAGCTATGGAAACAGCCGGAAAGCAAGTCGATGATGAGGAAATGAGAGATATGCTTAAAGAAAATGGTATAGGGAGACCTTCTACACGAGCGAATATCATTGAAACACTTTTTAGAAGAAAGTATATTGAAAAAAAACGCAAAAATATTTTTCCAACTCCAATGGGAGAGGCATTGATAAGGACCATCAAAAATGATTTGCTCAAAAGTGTGAAACTTACAGGAGAATGGGAACGAAAGCTTCGCTTAATTGAACGGGGAGAGTATGAATTGGATACCTTTAAATCCGAACTTGAAGAGATGGTCAAAAACCTTGTTGAAGAAGTGGTTTTTGATTCCTCATCCCGGTTTACTTTCACAGCAGAAAAACCAAAAAGAAAAATCTCTAAAAAGAATCTTGATTTTAAAAAGGTTTCTTGTCCAAAATGTAAAAAATCAAATCTCATTAAAGGGAAAACAGCAGTTGGGTGTCAGGATTTTAAAAATTGTGATTTTAAAGTACCATTTGAATTGATGGGAAAGAAGATGACGGAGAATCAAATTCACCAACTGATAACCCGAAAAAAAACAAATACCATCAAAAACATAAGAATTCCGGGAAGTGAAGAGACAAAAGACGGAATCTTTGTATTGGATGAAAACTTTAATATTTCTTTTGTTGATAAATAAAACAAAAGACGTACCTTTTACGTTTGTAAGTAAAAAAATAATAAAGGCTATGAATGAATTTTTAAACCCTTCGGAAAAATTGGAGTTGATTCGTCAAAAAATACAATTGGAACAAGAATCAATGGCAAGATTAAAAGAGGAAATAAGGAAAGTGATTGTAGGTCAAGAACGGATGGTTAACCGCCTTCTTATTGCATTGTTAGCTGACGGACATGTGCTTTTGGAGGGAGTACCCGGTTTAGCTAAAACATTAGCGATCAAAACACTATCAGAAGCGATCAATGTTAGTTTCAGTCGTATTCAATTTACTCCGGACTTACTTCCGGCCGATCTTACAGGAACATTGATTTATAGCCAAAAAGAAGAAGATTTTCAGGTGAAAAAGGGACCTATTTTTGCTAATTTTATTTTAGCAGATGAAATCAACCGTGCTCCGGCAAAAGTACAAAGTGCTTTACTGGAAGCAATGCAAGAAAAACAGGTGACACTTGGAGATGAAACTTATGAATTACCTAAACCCTTTTTGGTATTGGCTACACAAAATCCAATAGAGCAAGAAGGAACCTATCCCCTTCCTGAAGCACAAGTCGATCGGTTTATGTTAAAAGTGATATTAGATTATCCGACAAAAGAAGAGGAAAGGAAAATTATACGATCAGTTATTAGAAAAGAAGGGTTAGAAAAAGTGAAGCCCGTTATAAATGCAAAAGACATTGAACGTTTTAGAGAATTGGTTCGTGAAGTTTATTTAGATGAAAAAATTGAACAATATATTGTTGATTTAGTGGTGGCGACAAGACAGCCCGAAGCGTTTCAATTAGATCATCTTCAAACGCTTATTTCTTTTGGTTGTTCTCCACGAGCGGGAATCAATTTGGCTTTAGCAGCAAAAGCAAATGCTTTTTTACAGGGACGAGGTTTTGTGATTCCTGAAGATGTAAGAACATTAGCAGAAGATGTAATGCAACATAGAATCGGTTTGACTTACGAAGCTGAAGCAGAAAATAAAACGGCAAAAGATATTGTCCTTGAAATTGTAAATAAAGTCCAAGTTCCATAAATGGAAACCAAAGAGCTACTCCGGAAAGTACGCCTCATTGAATTAAAAACAAGAGGGTTAACCAAGCAAATTTTTGCGGGGGAATATCATTCTGCATTTAAAGGAAGAGGGATGACTTTTAGTGAAGTTAGAGAATATCAAGTGGGAGATGATGTACGGACAATTGATTGGAATGTAACAGCAAGGTTTAATATGCCTTACGTTAAGATTTTTGATGAGGAGAGAGAATTAAATGTAATGATGATTATTGATGTCTCGGGTTCTCAATTCTATGGGACGGATGATAAGACAAAAAGAGAGTTAATGATTGAGTTGGTTGCTATTTTATCTTTTTCGGCAATTAGCAATAATGATAAAGTTGGGGCCATTTTTGTAAGTGATAAGATTGAAAAATATATTCCTCCGGCAAAAGGAAGAAAGCACGCCTTGGTGATTCTTCGAGAATTAATAGACTTAGAGCCGAAAAGTAAAGGTACCGATCTAAATCAAGGATTAAAATTTTTCCAAAAAGTAATTAAAAAGAGAAGTGTTGCTTTTGTGATGAGTGATTTTTTTGACCGGCATGATTTTCTAGAGGGAATGAAGTTATCGGGGAGAAAACATGATGTTGTAGCACTGCAAATTTTTGATAAATCGGAAGAGAAATTGCCCAACTTCGGTAAAATAGAATTTTATAATGCGGAAACAGAAGAAAAAACATGGATAGACTCAAGTGATAAAGAAATTCAAGCATTGTATCAAAAGCAATTTGAACAATTTGAACATCAATTGGAAAAGGACTTTAGAAGTGCAGGGATTGATTTTGCTAAGATTTCCACAGAGGAAGATTATGTTAAACCTTTGATTCGTTTATTTCACAAGCGATGATAAAACAATTCTTTTATATCCTTTTATTGATTCTTTTGTCTTGTAATTTAAAAGGACAGGAGCTTAATTCTTTTATTGATTCTTCTGCTTTTTATGTGGGGTCACCGGTACAGTTAGAATATCGAGTCACTTTTGAAGAACCGTTGGACATAAAGTTTTTCCCTATAGAAAAATCAATTTTAATTCAAACTGTAGATACAAGTGCTCAAGAAAATACAACCTTTGAGTTATTGGAAAAATGTGATTTCGATACGGTAAAAACGACCGAAGGAAAGATCAGTGTTACGTGTAAATATAAAGGAACTGTTTGGAGTCCGGGAACATTCATCATACCAAGACAAGAAATCTTAATCAATGATTCTATTCGTTTTTTTGATGAATTAACAATTATGGTAGAATTGACACCTGAAATTGACAGTATCCCTTTGTATGATATTAAAGAATCATTTGAAAGATTACCCCAAAAGAAATTCGATTTTATTGCCTTTATTAAAACATATTATTGGATACCTTTACTGCTTCTTCTCTTTTCATTACTTTATTTTATTCTAAAACGTAAAAAGAGAAAAATCAAAATATCAGAAGAAAACCATTTGACTCCCCGCGAAAAAGCTTTATCCGAACTTGATGAACTACTTTCTTTACGATTATGGGAAAAGGGGCAGGAAAAAGAACACTTCACACGATTATCCTATATTCTTCGAGATTATTTGGCGAGACATTGGAAAGAATCGTTATTAGAAAAAACAACAACGGAAATAAGGAATGTTTTAAGAGACAAAAATTTATCAAATTATCAGCAGCAAGATATCATTAATATCCTGACAGCATCAGACCTTGTGAAGTTTGCAAAATCACAACCTACAGAAAAACAAATATTAGAATCGGTAGAATTAACCAAAGAAATCATAGAGAAGTTAGACAACAATGACAAGTGAGTGGAACATATTATTTTGGGAATATGAATTCTTCCGTCCTTTGTGGTTGACAGGAATACTTTTGGCTGTTTTATTATCGATCTATCTTTACAAAAGAGAACATAAAAAAAAGGGTAGTATTAAATTTTCTCGTTTTTCCAAAGAGCAAATGGAATTAGCTTCCAAAAAAATCTATCGATTGGATAAAATACGGTTTACATTGTTTCCGGTAATTCTCACCTTATTTTTTTTGGCCTTAGCAGGTCCTGTTCATAAATATAACCCGCCACCATCAAGTATTGATTATAAAAACGGGATAGATATCATGCTTGTGATGGATGTTTCTCTTTCAATGCTGGCAAAGGATTTTGATCCTAATCGTCTCGTTGCAGCAAAAAAGGTTGCTGTTGATTTTATAAAAGGTAGGCCTAATGATCGTATCGGTTTGGTTGTTTATGCAGGAGAAGCATACACTTCTTGTCCGGTAACTTTGGATCACGAGTTAGTTATACGTAGTATTCAATCTGCTGATGGAGAAAATATTGAGGGAGGAACAGCTATTGGAACAGGTTTAGGAACGGCGGTGGCGCATTTACAAAATGACAGTACTCCGTCGAAAGTTGTTATTTTACTTACAGATGGGAGCAATAACAGTGGTGTTTTATCGCCATTGGATGCTGCAGAATTGGCGAAAACAAAAAAAGTACGAGTCTATACAATTGGAGTGGGGAGTATGGGAATAGCAGAATCTCCTACAGTGACTCCTTTTGGTATTCGTTTTCAAAAAATACCGGTAGAAATTGATGAAGAAGTTTTAAAAACAATAGCCAAAACTACAGGAGGAAAATATTTTAGAGCTACGGATGAGCAAAAATTAAAAGAGATTTATCGGGAAATTGAGAAAATGGAAAAGAGGAAAATTGCAGGAGAACAGCATCCCGGATTTTTAACAACAACACCGGAAGCTTTTTTAAATTGGGCATTGATTTTATTGTTATTGTTGGCAGGGATACAATTTTTCTATTTGAAAAAGAATGAATAAAGAGTGTTATACATATCAATTTAAAAAAATCCTTTTTGGAGTTATCCTATGGGCTTCTTCTGTTCTTTTACTTCTTATTGGAATAAAGCTAAAAGAGAATTTGATTTTCAGATATCCGGAAAGATTAGGG
>JALWLM010000483.1 GCA_027084145.1 Crocinitomicaceae bacterium
AAGTCCGATATTTGAGGTTAAGAAGAAACCTTTAAATCACGTATTAGCTAATTCGTTTGGTATTGAAGGAAATGGTTCTACCTTAATATTTTCAAAAGCCTAAGTATGAAAAAGCATTGTTACATTAACGGACTTGGTTGCGTGTCTGCACAAGATACATCGAGTTATAAAACTTTTTTAGAAACTGCTACAGAGAGTGATATTCAGCCAAGTCTCCATGCAAAGGCTGACCCTTTATTAATTGGTTTGATTGCAATTGTTTTACCGATTAGCGCTTATTTAATATATAAGCAAGTGGGGACAGATCCAGCTTCTATTAAATATATGGCTGATCAGCCTGCAGGTGGACAAGCTACAGGGCCTCATGGCTGTACATCTGGGGATGATATTAATGCGATGTTAGTTGCTGTTCGAGAAAAAGCAGAAGCAAATCCTGATGATTTAGAAAGCTGGAGAATGCTGGCACAAATTCTTCATATTATGAAAGATATGAACGGAGCTGAAAAAGCGTATTTGCATCTGATAAATAAAGGGGTTGACGACGCTGAAATTTATGCTAATTATGCAGATGTTCTTGCATCACAAGAAGGGGGTATTTTGATTACTTCCCCTGCATTTGATTGGGCTAAAAAGGCACTGGTGCTAGAGCCAAATCATCAGCAGGCATTATGGATTGCAGGTACTGCCGCTTATTACAGTAAGGACTATGTACTGGCTAAGAAGTTTTGGTCGCATTTGTTGAGTTTATTAGAACCTGGTTCAGAGCCTTATAAAGTCATTGCCCAAAATTTGGAGCAGATGGCGAGTGAAGCATCTGCTAAATAGAAAAGAGTCGGTTTTAAGGAGTTTTAATATGAAAAAATTCGTATTTGTTTTTTTTATCAGCTCGATTCCTTTTTATGCTTTTTCTGAAGGTATTGGGGAGCGAGTTTACAATCAAGTCTGTTTTACTTGTCATAATCAAAGTGTTTTCCTTCATTCGCAAAGGCGCTTGCTGCCAAGAAAATCATTGCCATAGATAATAGTTTTTTCATATCGCTTCCTTTATGTTTTTTTGCGAAAATTTATCATATGTCCGCATTATTTTAGTATTATACATAAAATTTTAAATATAATTTAATTTTTGTTTATGTATAATCATTTTAAAATCTGGAGGTTCGTTTTGAAAATAAACGCTAAAAACGATATTTTTGTTGTTGGAGACGTTCATGGCTGTTTTGAAACATTAAAAGCTCTTGTAAAAAAACTGCCTAACGATTCAACCGTTGTTTTTACTGGAGATTTGATTGACCGGGGTCCAAAATCAAAAGAGGTCGTTCAATATATTATTGACAACGGATTTTACTCTGTCCAGGGGAATCATGAAAGAGAATTTTGTTTTTTGGACGCTGAAAACAATGGAACACCTGTTATACGTGATTATATGTATGGTGATTGGGGCATAGTTGAAACCATGAAATCATATTTAAAAAACTTCGATAAAAAAATTTACAGACGGCATATAGATTTTCTTTCAAATCTTCCATTGTTTATCGAAATTGAAGATCTTGTAGTAAGTCATTCTCTTATACACCATATATGGAAAGGATCTGACGAAGGTCTTTATACTGAAAAAGATATCGACAGACTTTTGTACTCTCATTTGATAAACAGGTCCGGAAATATAAAATACTCAGGCACTGTTTTTAATAACGGATTTTTCAATATATTCGGTCATACATATTTCCCAGAGGTCTTTTTCACAAAGGAATATGCCTGTGTGGATACCGGAGTTGTTTTTGGAGGAAAACTTACAGCGTTAAGCTTCCCTGATTTCAAAATAGTTGAGCAGCCTTATGTAGATTGAGACTTCACTTCTTCTCTGAGCATTTCTTTCGTATATTCAATCAGGTTTTCGTCGCCTTCATAATATTCCAGATTTATTTTTACTTTTCTATCCGGGGTTATTAAAAAAAGAAAAAAGACTTCTTTTGTTTCTCCGTCTTTTGTAAATTCGGCTTTTACAGATTGTGTGATCAGAGAGCCTTTTTTTTCAAAATAGGTTTCAATAAGTTTTATTTCTTTTGTCCATTTGTCTTCTTTGAACAGGTTCTCCTCCATGTAATTTACAAATATTGTGTTTTTTCTGTAAAGCTCTCTTTCTTCCATATACTTTTTAAAAAAATCTTTCGGAAATTCGGCTTTTCCTATATTTTTCGCAAATTTTGGTCTTCCTGCTTCTTCGGAAT
>JALWLM010000484.1 GCA_027084145.1 Crocinitomicaceae bacterium
TGCTGGAGGTACTATAGCAACTTTTTTTGTTTCTTTTTTTGACTCAGGTTTAACAGGCTCTTTAACAACTGTATCTGCCATACATTTGTTAAAAATAGGGGATATTCCTGTTTCACAGAAATTTTCTTTATTTTTTATTTTTTCTATTATTTCTTGGTCTTTTTTCTTAACTTCTTCAGGATTAGGAACAGACTTATTTATTTCTTCTTTAACAAAGGCTGTTTTTTGTTTTGGGAAAATTTCTTTAGTTAGTATATCGGCTTTATAAATTAAATAACCTGTTGCAACTGCTAAAACACCAATAAAAGTTGCAGTATAGGACAGGATTTTTTTCTTTTCAAAAGTTAGGGCTGTAATAAATTTCTTTCCTTGAAGGGAGTTTAAAAGCTCTACAATTTCTTTAATTCTTCCTTCTGTCTTCTTTAGAATATATTTTAAAGCACCTTTCGTAAATCTTATACTGATACCGTTTTCAGACATATAGTAAGATAAAAATTTTTCCAGCTCATTTATCGTTTGTATAGGTTTTAACTCTAAGATAAAATTCATACCAGCTCTTATACTCTTAAAGCCAGCAGTATTTAGTTTTTGTTTTAGATTTCTGTTTCCAACAAAAAGAACACTCAGGTTTTTATTGGTAAGGTAGTATTTAAAAATTTCTCTAAAATCATCTAACGTCAAATGTTGGGCGTCATCTATTACCAGAACTACAGGTTCTTCTAAATCAAGGTCATCAAGAAAAAGTTTTATATCATTTATTTTAGAGGCAGGAATATATACGTAATTTATGTACTCATCATCTAGTAGTCTTTTAACAAATGTGGTTTTACCTATTCCATTTTCCCCGTAAACAACACCTATGAATTTATCATTCAAGAAACTTTTTAAAAGTATATATACAGGCTTATTACTTTCTGAGACGAAAAAGCTAGGTTGTGTTTCCATTCTTTAATTAACACCCCACTTATAAGTAATATTAATTCTAAGGTAGTTTTGTCTACTATTCAAACCTTTAACCTTTGTTATATTATTTTCTTTTAAATTTTATATATGAGAGGGCAGTTTTATGATAAAACATGAAGAGGCATTGAAAATAATTTTAGATAACACAAAACCTCTTGGGAAAGAAAAGGTTTTTTTAAAAGAGGCTCTCTTTAGGGTCTTAGCGGAAGATATAATAGCAGACAGGGATAATCCTCCTGCCGATAACAGTGGTATGGATGGATATGCTGTTAGATATGAAGATATAAAAGGAGCAACAGAGGAAAATCCCATATCTTTAAAACTTGTAGGGGAGGCAAAGGCAGGAGGTGAACCAACTCCTATAAAAAAGGGGGAAGCAGCAGCTATATACACAGGAGGTTTAATTCCTGAAGGTGCAGATACGGTCATTCAAAAAGAGCTGACAGAAAAAAAGGGGGACAATGTTTACATAAAAAAAGAGCTTCCTAAGGGAGCTAATATTAGAAGACAGGGAGAAGACTTTAGAAAAGGAGATGTTCTAATAAAAAAGGGCAAAAAAATCAGACCTGCGGAAATTGGAGTAATAGCTTCAGTAAACAAACCTACTGTTAAGGTCTATCAGGTTCCACGGGTTGGAATTTTGACGACAGGAGATGAGATTTTAGACCTTGGAGAACCTATCACATCTCCTTCCCAGATTAGAACATCAAACACGTATGCTTTACAGGCTCAAGTCCTAGAAACAGGAGCTATTCCCGTAATCCTTGGTTTTGCAAAAGACAACCCAGAAGACTTAAAAGAAAAACTATCCTATGCGAAAACTTGCGATATTCTGCTTACAACCGGTGGAGTTTCTGTTGGAGATTATGATTTAGTAAAAGACTTTGTTTCTGCTGAACTTGGGGTGGAAATTATTTTTTGGAAAGTAGCCCAAAAGCCCGGAAAGCCTGTTGCCTTTGGTGTTTGGGGAGAAGAAAAGCAAAGACTATTCTTTGGAATTCCAGGAAATCCTGTTGCGTGTATGTTTGTGTTTCATACCCTCGTAAGACCTGCCATAAGGAAAATGATGGGATATGAAAATCCTTACAATCCAACGATTAACGCAGTGTTAGAAGAAGACTATAAGAGAAAAAAAGCTGATAGAGAAGAGTTCATAAGGGTTTCTGTAAGGTACGATAGAGAAAACTTTCTCGCAAAACCTTTCGGAAAGCAAGGTTCAAACATTTTAACAGGGATGGTAAACGCCCATGGATTTGGAGTTGTT
>JALWLM010000485.1:0-1836 GCA_027084145.1 Crocinitomicaceae bacterium
GGTTGAAACTCATGAAGAGCTAGTAAAATTTTTAGTAGATAAAAAGAATCAACAAAAACAATTAATTAAAATATTAACAGATGTTGAGATTAATGTTTCATCTGATAAATTTAATAATAAAAATATACCTTTGGAAGAAATTGATCCTTTTACATTTTTTACTCAAATTTATAAACATTCAAGTCCTAAGAGAAGATTGTCTTTGTTGCAATCCATTGCACAAAAATTAATGATTGCTAGACCAACGGGGGAATCAGGAATACCATCTAGTCAACCACAGAAATCTTGGTGGTTTGGTTTTAGAGATTTAAGAGATAAAGATGATATCAAAATGATTTGGAATTTCTTCGAATTAGCATTGAGTAATAAACTTAATAATGAGAATTTTAAAGATGTTTTAGATTTACAAGGAATTGGTAAAGCGAAATTAACAGAGGGATTATTCTATATTATGCCCAAGAATTATTTACCGATGGATAAACCAATTAAAGTCTACTTAGAAGAAAAGCTTGATATAAACCCAAAATTTGAAACTTTTGAGGAATACTTAGATATTATAAATAAAGTAAAAGAAAAAGAAAATAAAGAACTATACGAGATATCTTATGATGCATGGTTGTATAACTCTGATAAAAGTATAGTTCGTGAAGAAAGTTCAAAATACAATAATAGTGAAATTGAATTTAATAATCAGTTGAATAAGATATATTTTGGTCCGCCAGGAACTGGGAAGACCTATTTTACGAATATATTGAAAAATGAGTTTATTATTCAGAGTGACTCAATTTCAAATTTTGAATGGGCTGTTAATGTTACAAGTAACTTAAGTTGGTGGGAAGTTGTAGTCTTGGTACTATTAGATAATAACAAGAGTGTAAAAGTACCTGAAATTGTAAAGCATGAACTGATTAAAGCAAAAGCATATTCATTGAATAAAACAAAAAATATTAATGCTCAAATATGGGCATCTTTACAGGTTCACACTTCCTTAGATTCTGAAACAGTAAATTATGGTACGAGAACGGAACCTTTTGTCTTTGAAAAATCAAAAAACTCAGAATGGAATTTGTCAGAAAATAATTATGAAATTGTTCCATATCTACATCAAGAATATGAGAAATATAAAAATGAAAAGCCAAGCTCTCAAAAAATCCAAAATTATGAGTTTATTACCTTTCACCAAAGTTATGGATATGAAGAATTTGTAGAAGGGATAAAAGCAATTCCCAGTGGTAAAGATGGAAATGATACAAATGAAATGATTTATGATGTCGTTGATGGTGTGTTTAAAAAATTATGTAAAAAGGCAGAAAATAATCCAAATTACAATTATGCAATTATCATCGACGAAATAAACCGTGGTAATATCTCCAAAATATTTGGTGAGTTGATTACTTTGATAGAGGAATCTAAGCGAATTGGAGAGAAAGAAGAGTTAAGAGTCACTTTACCTTATAGTGGTGATGAATTTGGCGTTCCTAAAAACCTTTACATCATTGGTACAATGAATACGGCTGATAGAAGTATTGCGTTGATGGATACGGCTTTACGTAGACGCTTTGAGTTTGTTGAAATGATGCCTGATTTAAGTTTGTTAGATTATGAAATTGGCGAAATTGAGCTTGATAAATTACTTGATGTAATAAACCAAAGAATCGAATACCTTTATGATCGTGACCATACGATTGGTCATTCTTATTTAATGCATTTAAAAAGCAAAAAAGACTTGGATAATGCTTTTAAAAATAGAATCATTCCAATATCGCAAGAGTATCTTTACGCAGATCGGGCAAAAATACTGACTGTATATGGTGATACTTCAAAACACGTTACCAA
>JALWLM010000485.1:1846-2226 GCA_027084145.1 Crocinitomicaceae bacterium
AATTCAGATTGTATTGGGTGATCATGACAAACAGGATGCCAATGATGAAGATAAGTTTATCACATGTAAAACACAAAATAATCAGGAAGTTGTTGGTTTTGAATACAACGAAATTGAAGAAGATAAAAGAAAGTATTTGATTAATGAGACTTTTTCAGAAGAAGCTTATTTTAAAATTTGTAGTAAGTCTAAAATTACAAACAATGAGTAAATCAAAACATATAACACTTATTGAATATGGTTTTTTACAAAGTAAAGAAGAAAACCTGAAAAACTATATCGACAAAGACACCTTTGAAGAAATTGAAAACTTTGTATTAACAAACCTAGAGACTTGCCAATACCTAAAAATTGCAATTAAAAGAGATTTTGGTAAAGTT
>JALWLM010000486.1 GCA_027084145.1 Crocinitomicaceae bacterium
GATTAAGACTTTTATACATATATAGTTGGTATGGGAGGTATAAAGCTGAAAATATGCAGGCAGTAAATATTTAGCTTTTAAGATTTAAATATCTATCTATTTTTCAGTACTTTTGTTCTTTTGTGAAGAAATTATTATGTGGCATAAAATAGCACCGTTTATATTAAGAAACAGAATGCCTATTATAGGTGTGGTTTTATTACTGACTGTTTTTTTCGGATATAAAGCAGCTACAGGTATAAAGTTAGACAACAAATATGGCATTCTTCTTCCCAATAATGCTCCTGCAAAGGTTGATTATGATAAATTTAAGCAGTTATTTGGTGAAGACGGAAATGTGTTAATTATTGCTATTCAAACAGATCGTCTTTATACAGAGGAGTTTTTTTTAAAATGGAAAGAATTAGGGGATTCTATATTAAAATTTGACGGTGTGGAGTCTGTTGTATCAGAGGCAACACTGTTTACAATTACTAAAAATAAGGAAAAACAAAAGTTTGAAGCAAGACCGGTCTTTTCAGACATTCGGTTTAAAGATAAAAGTATTGATTCTATTCAAAAAGAAATTCGTTCCAATCCATTTTATGAGGGATTAATTTTTAACTCAAAAACCAATACATCTTTGATGCTCATCAAAATAGATGAAGCATATATTTCGGATAAAGTAAAATCTAAAGTTGTTTTGGATATAGAAGAATTAGCAGAAAGCTATTCGAATTACTTTGGGAAACCTTATTTTGCAGGATTACCCCATTTGCGTATTGTTATCGGAAAACAAATTATGAAGGAGATGTATATATTTGTCGGCCTCCTTTTTGTGATAACAGCATTACTGATTTACTTGTTTTTCCGTTCTTTGAGGGTTGTTGCTATTTGTTTAACCGTTGTCGTTTTTGCTGTAATATGGTCAATGGGAATGATAGGGGCTCTGGAGTTTAAAATTACGGTTGTAATGGCCTTAATTCCTCCGCTGATGATCGTGATAGGAATCCCTAATAGTATTTTCTTGATTACAAAGTTTCATCAAGAAATGAATAATCACGGAAATAAAATAAAAGCACTTACCCGTGTCATAGAGAAGATAGGAACGGCAACATTTTTAACAAATTTGACAACTGCTTTTGGTTTTTTAACCTTTGTGACAACCAATTCTTCTAAATTAATGGAGTTTGGAGTGTGTGCAGCGATTAACATCATGTTGGTGTTTGTCTTATCGATTACTATTCTTCCAATATTTTTGTCTTTTTCCCCAAAACCCAAAGAAAAACATTTAAAACATTTGAAAACAAAATTAGCAGTAGGCCTTTTAAATACACTGATAAAGATTACGGAGACAAAGAGAAAATGGGTTTATATCATCACAGTGTTAGTTGTTGTGTTAAGTTTAGCGGGAATATCACAAATGCAAACAACAGGAAACTTAACCGGTGATTTACCTCAAGGCCATAGGATTATTAAAGATTTTAACTTTATTCAGGATAATTTCGGTGGTTCTATTCCTTTTGAAATAATGATTAATTATAAAGAGCCCGGAAGGTTAGCAAAGACATCAACATTAAAAAGAATAAAAGGAATAGAGGATAAATATCAGAACGATACTTTGTTTTCTAAGTTCATTTCTTATATAGATTTACTCAAGGTTGCCAACATGGCTTATTATGACAATGATTCGAGTCAATATAGGTTGGTTACAAGAAGAAGACATTTGGCACGATTAAAGAAATATATAGAAAACTCAGTAGATATTAATGGAGAAGGATCAGCGATAGCATTAAATGAATTTATAGATACAGCTGCTCGTGTATTGAGAATAAGATCGAGCATGAAAGATATTGGTTCGTATGAAATAGCAGAAAAAGAAGCCATTATGAGGGAAGAAATCGATTCGATTTTAAACCCAAATAAAAAACAAATTGAAAAATGGTATCAAGCATTAGTGGAGAAAGGAAACGATCAGTATGCAGATTCAATTATTTTTGAAAACTCCGCAATTTACAATGAGTTGACATCAATTTTGTCAAACAACGATCCGGATAAACAAATGAAATTTGATGAAGACCCGGAATTGATAAAAAAATATTATAAAAAGAAGGACTTCAATGAACAATTAAGAAAAGCAATTGATGAAGAGTATTTTGACTTTACATTGACAGGGACATCCATTGTAGCTTCAAATGGAACGAAGTACATGGTAATCAATTTGATGACAAGCCTATTG
>JALWLM010000487.1 GCA_027084145.1 Crocinitomicaceae bacterium
GGGTTAACTTTCCAGCCCATAGAGGTTATGC
The DNA here is from genome assembly GCA_027084145.1 of Crocinitomicaceae bacterium. Lineage (GTDB taxonomy): Bacteria > Bacteroidota > Bacteroidia > Flavobacteriales_D > Crocinitomicaceae > UBA4466. The sequence goes on from JALWLM010000487.1 coordinate 32, forward strand.
ATAAAAAGCTACCGGTTATCGCATATCGAATTAAAGATTTTGTTTATATAACTGATGCTAAAACAATTGCGAAAGAGGAAAAAGAAAAAATAAAAGGTTGTGAGGTTTTATTTGTAAATGCTTTAAGGGAGGAAGAACACATTTCTCATTTTAATTTAAAAGAAGCTTTAGCATTTATAGAGGAAATACAACCAAAAAAGGCTTATATAACTCACATTTCACATCTTTTTGCAAAACATAAAGATATTGAGGCAAAATTACCAAAGAATGTTTTTGCAGCGTATGATGGCTTGCAATTAGAGATTTAATTTTACATTTGTTACTTAAAATTTAAAATTATGGCAAACAATATTTTAAAAGGAAAAAAAGGAATCATTTTCGGAGCATTAAATGAACAATCTATCGCATGGAAGGTAGCTGAACGGGCGCATGAAGAAGGAGCTACATTTGTGTTAACCAATGCACCAATTGCAATGAGAATGGGAGAAATAAAAAAGCTGGCAGAAAAAACCGGTAGTGAAATTATTCCGGCAGATGCAACTAATTTGGAAGATTTGGAAAACTTAATTTCTAAATCAATGGAAATATTGGGAGGTAAGGTTGATTTTATTTTACATTCTATTGGAATGTCGGTAAATGTCCGAAAAGGGTTACATTATACGGAACAAAATTATGATTATACAATTAAAGGATTTGATGTTTCAGCTTTGTCTTTCCACAAAGTACTACAAACAGCAATGAAATTAGATGCCATTAATGAATGGGGTTCTGTGTTGGCATTGTCTTACATTGCAGCACAAAGAACTTTTCCTGATTATAATGATATGGCAGACAATAAAGCATATTTAGAGTCTATTGCCAGAAGTTTTGGATATCATTATGGTGTAGCAAAGAAAGTAAGAGTAAATACAATATCACAATCTCCTACAATGACCACTGCGGGGAGCGGTGTAAAAGGATTTAATGAATTTTTAAATTATGCGGAAGAAATGTCTCCACTAGGAAATGCTCCTGCAGAAGCTTGTGCGAATTATTGTATTGCAATGTTTTCTGATTTGACAAAATATGTAACGATGCAAAATCTTTTCCATGATGGAGGATTCTCCAGTACAGGAGTTACACAATCTGTTATTGAAAAATTTAAAGGATAGATAAACATAATTTAAAAAACTCCCGTTCATAAAGAAAGAGCGGGAGTTTTTTTATGATTATAATTTGTATAAAACTCCAAACTTATTTACTCATTTTATCAGCCTCTTTTGCTCTTTGCATAGGGTTACCATGGAATTTTTTCTCTTTAAATAGTTGAAATTGACTAGGAATGGCTTTTGGTGGCCAAGCATTATTAGATAAATCTGTGTCAGCTGTTTCCAAGTAAGGATCCAATTGTATTGATTTTATTTTTTTCTCGAAAATGAAAACTTTGCTGACTTCGGTTTCATTTTTACGCCATATTTCAGCAGGAATTTTGATTAATTTTTTACGGTTATCTTCAAATGTGAATTCTAAAATTATGGGCATGGGGATACCACCTATGTTTCTGAATTTTAATTCATAAAACTGAAGTCCTTTTTTTAATAATTCTTTTTGTTTAGGACTTAATTTTGCCATTTGTTGATGATAATGCATCATATCGAAAGTATCTACGGCATAATCATCTCTTTTAGCATAGAAATCATCAATGTCAGCATCCCTTTCATTAACAGTTTCTTTAATTGCTTCTTCATTTCTTATATCCCCAATGTATTTTGTTTTGTTTTTGTAGCGTTCTTTCTCTTTTTGTAATCTTGGATTAGGGTCGTTGAGTTCAAACCAGCGCACTTGTTCTAAAGAAATATCAACGTGATCGACTGTATAAAACCAAGCTCTCCAAAACCAATCTAAATCAACTCCGGAAGCATCCTCCATTGTACGGAAAAAATCAGCAGGAGAAGGATGTTTGAAAGCCCAGCGTTCACAATAAGTTTTAAAAGCATAATCAAATAATTCACGGCCCATGATTGTTTCACGAAGAATGTTTAAGGCTGTAGCGGGTTTACCGTAAGCATTATTTCCAAATTGATGGATGTTTTCCGAATTGGTCATAATTGGAGAAATATATTTTTTGTCTCCTTTCATGTAGTTTACGATTAAATGAGCCGGTCCTCTTCGAGATGGGTATCCTCGTTCCCATTCTTGTTC
>JALWLM010000488.1:0-1857 GCA_027084145.1 Crocinitomicaceae bacterium
GTTATCCTCTTGTATTTTAGTGTTTTGATAATGGTTTATTTTTTTATATTTATAAAATCAAGAGTATTTTGGAGGTGCTCTGGCATGAGATATGATCTGTTTGGAGCTTACGATGATGTTTGCCAAAGAGCCTATAATTGCTTCTGAATCAGGTGAAATATCACTCAAGTAACAGCTATCAGCAGGAGTGTCTGCATGAGACAAACTTGACTGAACAGTACATATCTGACAATCGCTATGCTGTTTTAAATCATCATGATGATGATGACTTCCAAGAAGGGTTGCAAGTACAAAAACAATAGCAAAATATTTTCTCAACCAAGCTTTCATCATATGAGATTATAGCATAGGTTATGATAATTATTAATTATTTGGATTTTTCTCTCTTTATTAATATAAAAATATCATCAAAAAAATCATCCTTTTCTGGTGATTAAATATCTTCATTCAAAAAAATCATTGTCTAGCTCTTTTACTTCATAAACTGTTTTTACTTGAACTCCAACTTTATATTGATACATCAAATCTACCAGTTTTGCACCGTCAATTAGGATTATACAATGGTGCGCTTCTCTTGCTTTTTTTACCGCAGCATCATCAAAAGTTGATGTTGTAATAAAAACACCTTTACTAGTATCTCCACTCATAGCGCCAATGAAATTTCTTATATCTTTTTCACGAACCTTGCTTTCAGTATAGCGTTTTGCCTGGGTATAAATTTTTTCAAGCCCGAGCTTATCCTCGTTTATAATTCCGTCAATCCCACCATCACCTGATTTTGAAGTTTCGATAAAATCCCCATACCCCATACTTTTAAGAAGAATCAGAATTACTTTTTCAAAGTAGTACGGATCAATTTCTTTTAGTTTATCCAAAAGTTCTGTTTTAACTTCTGTCTCAATTGTGGAGAAACCTGAATCTATCAAGTCCTGAGGTGAAGCATTTTCCACATCAACCGTGTCAAGTTGTATTTCATTTTCTTTTTTACTTTTAACAGATTCTCTATGAGTTTTAAAATCTCGGTCATTTTGAAGGTCTTTCAAGGATAAACTTCCTATCTTTAAAACTTTTCTTCCTTTATCTGTAATTTGTACCATTCCTCGTTTTGGATATGAAACAAATTTGCCCATTTTAAGATAAGATTTACCCCAGAGAATTCTATCAATCAAGACGTTGGCTCCAGTAGTTGTCTTTTGGACAAGTAATTCTTCCGGTAAGTTAGAATAATAATTTTGAAGAACTTGTGATGCTAAGTTTCTGCTACTTAAAGACTCCACAGTATTTAAACTTTCTAAGATTGGAATAAACGTTTCATGATATTTTGGTATCTCCATATGAATCCTTTTACATGTGCATAATGACTAAAGATAGCAAGTATACCGCCCCCGCTGGATAATTTACTGCGTTCCTATGACACTGTTTGAAGTTTAGTTATTACACAACAGTCTCAACGACTTCCTATTTCTTCTTGAATAATTTTTTTTAACTTTTCAGTTAAAATACTATCTTGTTCAGTTTTTGAATAAATAGTAACTAAATATAAAATTTCATCTGTTTTGTAATATGTAATAACTCTAAATCCACCACTTTTGCCCGTTGGTATTGATGAATTTGGAATTCTCACTTTAAATATATTCTCACCTAAATGAACTCCTAACTCTGGATTTAATGATAGTTTTTTTATCAATTCTGTCAAATCAGCTTTAATTTGAGGAAACTTTTTTTTTAACTTTTTATCATCTTTTTCAAATCTTGGAATCGTATCGATTTTAAAGTTCATTCAAAAATTCTTGAACAGGTCTTGAGGTTAACTTTCCTTGTTCTATAAGATGTATTTCATTGAGTCCCGTCTTGAAG
>JALWLM010000488.1:1867-2204 GCA_027084145.1 Crocinitomicaceae bacterium
GTCTTGAAGTTATCAAGAACTTCTGTATCTGTATTATCCAATTTTATAACTTCAACACCATCATCTTTAAAATGTTCTAACATCCATAAAACCTTTTGTGCTATTGTTTCATTTTGAAAATTTACTGCAATTTGCATTTTCACTCCTCAAATTTAATATTCAATTATATCATATATCAGAAAAGATATTTTATTCAAAACCACAATTTAACAAATCATCATGTTTATTTTTCTAAAAATACAAAATACTGCCTAAACAAACTCATCTGATACAACCGCTACTATTGTATGGTATTCTTGAGGCTGTAAAACCCGAACATCTTCCAAAGCGTTTGCAG
>JALWLM010000489.1 GCA_027084145.1 Crocinitomicaceae bacterium
ACTTGTCACAACATACGAAAACTTTCCACGTAATACAATTGAATTTATAATCACAGGAAGAATGTTTGGAATCATTAATAATAATGAAAACGTTAATATATTTGAAGTTTGTTCAATATCAAGATTATTAGACCTAAACATTCCAATTTGTTTAAGTCTAAAAAAACTTTCTTCATTTTTTATATTTTCAAGTTTCATTGTTCGTATTTTAGCATCTGACATAACTTCCAATTCAAAAATATTAAAAACAGTATAATCACGACCAATACCACTTGCAATATCAACCGAAATTACAAATTTTCTAATAACACCGCTTTTTAAATCATCATAAATATCATTCGGGTCTATATCATCGTGCCACAACAAATCTTTATAGTTTAATTCAATTGGGAATAAATCAATTTCTTTCCATTGATATTCACATTTTATTCTATCTATAAATTCAACATCTTCATTTTTAAGCAATGAATTACTTGTTGCAATAAATTTATTACCATATTCCTGTTCAAAAAGTTCTATTGACCCCAAGTTTGCAATTTCCTGTTCTTTCCATTTTTCATCACGACCTGGCACTTCCCACCAATCAACTCTCAATGGGAAAAATTTATTTTTCTTATTAACAGCACCATTATAAATCCTTTCAAACAAATTAAGACCATTTGGTGTTGATGTAATTATCATTTTTGAAATTTTTGATGATGATAATGTCGGATAAATTGACCTATAAAAAGGGATGGCAATATTTTCTGGAATGTGAGCAAACTCATCTGCATATAATAAATGAATTGTAAATCCCAATGCTGATGTTTTTGTTGTAGCGCCACTTAATAATCTACAACCATTATCAAACATCATTCCGAGTTGTCCGTTTTGTATAATACCAGGTTTCATAAAAAACGGCAAATGTTTTATAATTGTTTTTACCTTTGAAACAATTTCTATTGCAGTTGCCTGTTTATTTGCAACAATATATGTATTTCTATCTTTATGAAACGTAACATACCAAGCAATAAAAATTCCCGATGTTACAGTTTTACCAATTTGTCTTGATGCAAGTAATACAGTAAATTGATTATCTTTAAATGCTCTTAAAATCTTTTTTTGATAACCACGAAGTTTTATATTTTTTATTCCTTCGTCTGTCATCGCATAAGCATACTTTTCAGCAAAATATACAATATCGTTTTTACATTTCTTTATTTCATCAATTTCGTGTTTTGTGTATTTAAAGTTTAAATTACTTGCCCTAAAATCAATCTTATGTTCAAAAAAACAGTTATCATTTGTCGGTATTCCATATTGAATATCATTGACAACTTTTTCAACAATTTTACTATCCCAAACCATATTTCTATGGAATTTAATTGGTTTATCTTTTTGTTGTTTGTTGCCAACACTTTCCTTTTTATTATTATCTAAACTTACACCCCATACTTTCTTATTATACACAATGCTTTAATTTTTTTATTCGTCTTCCATATCATCAATCATCTCTATAACACCCTTTGACCCACGAGATATAAAACCACCATTTTCATCAAAATTATATTTATCATTTGTTGGTTCATCAATCAATTTTTTTGCATTATTAAAATCACTATTATTTTCATTTGCTAATAATATCAATTCATCATTATAATTTTTATAAAAATTTTCCATTATTACAAGATATTGTGTTATGTGCTTTACAATATCCATTTTAGACCTTTGTAAAGACGCCAATACTTCAAACATTCTTGGGTGCAGACTTCCATTGTCTATTTCTTTTAATAATTTTGAAATAGCCCAATCGCTTGTTTCCATCTGTATAAGTAATGATTTCAAAGTCATCATATCAATATCAGACTTTGTCGTTAAATAATTTATACCACTATCATTTTCTAATTTTACCGTAACAAATGTATTAACCAAAGCAGATATTAAAGATTTTGCTTTCTGTTCACTATTTTTATCAACAACAGAATAATCAAATGTAATGCCACTATTTTTTAAAAGTGCATTTGCTTTTTTGGTGTCAATTTCAGTTTCTTTTATTGTATTTTGTATCAAGCTTTCAAGCTCTTGTTTTTCCTTTAAAAGTTGCTCTTTTTCTTTTTTAATATCTTTTTTATTTTCTTTTGACATAATTAATTTGATTTTGAAATAAATGGAACATTTGTTGTTGGAACTGCATTATCAACTATAATGACTTTATTTCCAC
>JALWLM010000490.1 GCA_027084145.1 Crocinitomicaceae bacterium
AATTTGATGATATAGATAGAAAAATATACAATAAAATGCACAAATTAAGATACGAATTAAAACGAAGGCATACATTTTTTGCAGGGTTATGCTCTTTGAACATGAGAATGCTTTGCAGGGATGGTGCTTTGGCACTTAGAGAAACTATGGAGAAAAGCAATATGATTAGTGAAATACTGAGGTATGAGATTTATGAAGATTTATTGAGCTTAGGAGATGACAATTTGCATAAGCTGTCATCTATGAAAGATGTACTTTCTCAGCATGATTTTGATAAGGCAATTGTTTTTGTTGATAGGGTTGTTATTGCCAAAAAATTGTATGATACATTTAAGGACTTAAATCCTGTACTTTTGTTAGGTAGAATACATTCCACAGTTCAGGAACAACAGAATGCTGCAAAAGAGGCATCTAATGAAGATGTAAAGCTTGTCATTTCAACCTCCGCCGGAGAGGAGGGCATAGATTTGCCATCCGCAGATTTACTAATTATATGGTCAAACACTGTGAATGTTGTCCGATTCATCCAGAGAACTGGTAGAATAATGAGGAAAGACAAAAATAAGCCCGATAAGCTAAAGATCGTAGCCTACATTGCTACTCCAGATACAGAAGATTATGACGCTCTTGTTTATGGATTAGAAGCAGCTGCTAAGGCAGGTGTAGAAGTACCTGGAATTGATATAGGTTCATTATCCAAAGGTACCCTTATTGACAAGGTTACAAATCTTTTACAGACAAATCCCGCATCCATTGAAGATATTTCAAATGGATTGTATATAGAAATTCCAAGAGCCAAAAAATGGGTTAAAGAACAGGTTAATAGAGGCAAAATTTTCTATTTTTATCTTTTCCCTTATGACCCTATAAGAACGGCATGTGCTGTGAAAAAAGCGGTATATGAGGGTGTATTGGATGATTGGATTGTTCGGGATTTCCCTAGATTTTTTGAGAAATCACCGTTAAAGAGTTTCGTTAAGATAAATCTTACACCCGAATGGTTCTTAAGTTGGATTTCTGGTCCAAATAAAAACAGGGCTATATCTATGTATCTCAACTATCTGTACAACCAACTTTCTACTGAGAACAGGATATATGCATTGACCGAGGATATCCCAATCGTACTTACCGACTATTCTGATTATTTCAAAGTTCCTTCGGATTTCAGATTTAAGGTAAGTTGTAGATTTTCGATCAAAAATCATGTAGAGTATACCGCATCAGGAGCTGTTAAGGAAATATTCAATAAAATAAAAGATGAGTGTGTTGGAAAGAAGGTTTGTCTCACTTTTTCAGGGGATGGATGGTATATAAAGCCAAAAGTTTCATATGATGGTCTTTATCGAGAGGAAGTTCTGAAATTAATAATAATGAATGCTGGCTGGGTCTGTTACACAATAAAAAGAGCCAATGATATTATAAGAAACAATAGCAAGTGCTGAAATAAGACTATAGCAGCTTCGCTGCTTGCAGGAGGGAGAGTATATTCACCTCAAATTTCAATCCGCTATTCATAAGAAAATTGAATACTTCATCAACAGGAACTTCTATAATCTCTATATCTTCAAGAGGTTCCAGATTCATTTTTCCCTTTTTAATCACATTTGGAGCGTGATAATAATAGGTAACAACATTTGTTAATCCCGGACATAGGTATCCCGAGAACAGGAATTTCAATTCTCCCGCAACATAACCGGTTTCTTCTTCCAACTCTCTTCTTGCACAATCTTCCACATTCTCTCCATCTTCAACCAAGCCCGAGGGAAGTCCAATAACATAATCTCTTACAGGATACCTATACTGCTTTTCAAGAATAACCTTCCCATCCTCTGTTACTGGAAGAACAACCACGCTTTTTCTGTAATTTTTCACCTGAACCCATTCCCACATTCCGTTCGAGTTCTTATTTCTCCTTAATTTTAGAAATCCCCCTTCGCATATTATTTCCTCCTTCATTCTATCACCACCCACAAGGGAGAAAAAAGAGATATTTAAGCTTATTTAAGCGAACATATTGCAGGTGTTTGAAGATATGATGTGCGATAGGGTAAGTTGCAATTCTAGAGAAAAATAAAATAGTAAAGATTAATAAAAGATGAGCAGGGAATTTGATGTTTGGAAAATAGCGAGGATGGGAGTGAGAGTGTTAAAGAGGGCGAGAATACCGCTTTACTGGAGCAAGTATTCACATAGGAAC
>JALWLM010000491.1 GCA_027084145.1 Crocinitomicaceae bacterium
GGGCAGTGTATCTTTTAAATAATTTTTATCATAGAGTAATTGAACTGCTGAAACAGCGGCTTCAAAATTTCGTGTTTCATATTTTAAATTTCCTCCAAATAAAGTTTCTTTCATTTGATTTTTTCTGTTAATCTCAGAGGTTGTTCTATGAAATCCGGATAAATTGATGCTTTCAAAAAATGTATTTTGGGCGTCTAATGTGTCTTCAGTAATTGCAACAGACAAGCGTTTCATCGATGCAAAAGAAAGCAGTGAAAACTTTTTAAACCCTAGAAGAACAGCAATTCCTCTTAAAAATCTGTTTTCATCTACAGATGTATATGGGCGAAGCGGGTTTGCGGTTTTTTTAACATTCGTTACATCTGCTGTCTTTCCAAAGGCATATCCCGTCCATAAATTGATTCCTTGTCCTATCTGTACTTGATAATCACCAAGTGCTATCGCTTTTAAATATTTTCCTCCTTTGTAATAAGCATGCGCCGAATAAAAATCAAAACCGTTTTTTTGTGCTCCGCGAAAAAAACTTTCTCCGGGATCTTTTTCTGCCGTTACGCCAAAACTTAAATTCGTACGATAGCTATAACGAAATCTCGTGTAATAACGATTAGGATCTCCATAATAATATTTGTTGCTACTCAGCAAAATAGAATCAGGAACATCTTTATACCCTTCTTTTTCTTCCAAAATAGATTGATATCTCAAATAAAGTTCAAATTTACCTTGTTTTAACGCTTCCTTTAGACCTACATGTAATTGATCTAACTTATCATCCACCTTTACAAATGGTGATACTAATTCTATAGTCTGCAAATCCCAATAAGGAACTGCTTGCAATTCATAAATAGAAATTAACTTTCCAAATAGTTCCCGGTGAAGTAATAATGCGTTGATTTGAAGATCGGTGAGAAGCATTAATTCAAACAAATCTTCCTTACTTGCGGTGTTTAAATTTAGAGGATGATCATAGAAATAATTGAGCTGCTCAACTAAATTGGTAAGGTCCAATTCTTCATTTTCCAATTCTTCTTAAATAAATTCTATTCGTTGCTGGATAATGCTTTCTTTATTTTGAGCCCAAGTGTTTATACTCAAAAAGAAAAATAAAATTATACATCCTAAAACTCGCAGCACGTTAGACTATTTTGTGTTTACAAAAATGAGAGAAAAATGAGGCGACCATCCCAAAACAGGAATATATCTTGTTCCAAAATCCAATCTCATCTTTTTGAGTGCATACCCTATACCAAAAGTATATTCCGAAGGATTTATCAGACTACCTCCTCTTAAATAAAAGTGATTTATCATTTCATATTCTATTCCTGCTTTCACTCTTAGAAGATTATCTATATCTTTTTCAAATTCTCCTGCAATCAGTAATTTTTTAGAAAACCGATAAGAAGATCCAAAGCGCATTACCGTTGAAAAACGATCATCTTCAAATGATGATAGTTTTGCTCTTCCTATGTTATATACGCTAAATCCAAATTGCCAATTTTCATTTACCTTTGCAATTAATCCTGCTTCAGCTGTCATTACAGACTTTTGTATATAATTAGGAATATTTAATTGCAAATAGTTTAACTGTACACCTGCAAAAAACTTTTCAGATAATTGAAGTGAATACCCTGCTCCGGCTTTCATTTCTTGGTATTGTGAATAACCGAAATATTGTGCTCCAAATGATATCACTCCCTTTTTTATCGGTGCAGCTAATGCTAACGCAGATGATTGAAGTTCTTGTGTTAAGAAACGGTTTTCATAAGTAATCCCTGCTCTAAATTCTTCCAACATTGCTAAAGCACCGGGGTTATTTTGAAACGCCCAAACATCTCCTTGTGTTACCGAAGCGGTCCCCATTGAAATAGCTCTTGCTCCTGTGGGAAAATACCCTTGCCCGTAACTTTTTGAAAAGAGAAGTATAAACAAATAAAAAAAGTATGCTCTCAGTTTCATATCTATTTTATATGGAATAAAAATAGTTTTTTTTAATCGCTTTACCAAGTTGCCCACTACAATTTGATAAAAATAATCACCCGGGATAAAAATATAAAAAAGCGGAAAAATGCTTTGAAAAGGCTATTGATATAAAAGAAAAGGGTAAATACTTTTATAATATTGGCTGTTTGAAATACAAGGATAAAAACTTTTTAAAAGCGGCAACTTATTTCAAGCGTACGCTATTAATAG
>JALWLM010000492.1 GCA_027084145.1 Crocinitomicaceae bacterium
TAATTATCCTTGTCGCTTCAATACCATCCATCTCAGGCATTCTGATATCCATTAAAATCACATCGTAATCCGGATTTTTTTCTACCTCTTCTACAACCTGTTTCCCTGTATTTACAATCTTACAGTCAATCCCGTTACAGCTAAAATATTGTTTCAAGAGCAGCACATTTGTAGGATCATCTTCTGCAATTAAAATTTTAACATCACCCAATACCAATTTTTGTTTTTCGTTTTCGAGAGCTATTGTTTCAGTATTATCTTCTTGCCGATATTCTTTCAGTGGCACCCTAACCCAAAAAATAGTTCCTTTGCCTTCTTCACTTTCAAAATTTATCTCACCACCCATCATTTCAACCAACCTCTTGGCTATGTACAATCCCAAGCCACTTCCCTCATAACGCCTTGTATAATCTTCTTGAACTTGTCTGAATTTTTCAAATACGGTATCATGCTTCTCTTTAGGAATACCTATACCCGTATCCTTTACCGTAAACTCCAATTCATTATTGCCGATAATTTTATATGCAAAAGTAACAGATCCCTCGTGAGTAAACTTAAATGCGTTATTCAATAAATTTTGTATCACCTGCCTCAACCTGTCCTGATCCACAAAAATTTCCATGTCATCTATCTCCTTATTCCTCACAACCACAAAATTTACATTGGAGGATGAAACATTGGAAACAGCATCTTCTTCATAATATTTCAGCACACCGGAAATAAAATCTTTGAGTTTAATTTTGTCATATTTAAGTTCAATCTCGTTGGCTTCAATCTTGGAAATACTCAAAAGATCTTCAATCAATCTTAGCAAGTGCTTACCGGAACTGTAAATTAAGTTTACAGATTCCAAATGGTCTGGGGACAATGTAGTATCATTCCTCAACAAATCACTAAACCCGATTATGGCATTAAGGGGTGTTCTCAACTCATGACTTATGTTTGCCAAAAACAGGTTTTTCAGTTTATCATTCCTTTCCGCTTTTTCTTTTGCTTCTATAATTGCTCTTTCATATTGTTTTTGCAGAGCAACATCTTCTGCTATAACAACAACAGAGTCTATTTGTCCGTTTTCACTAACAATAGGAGTAATATGTCCTCTAAAATATACCGGTTTACCCCACTTTGAAATATATTCCTCTTCAAAAATTACAGTTTTTTTATCCTCAATACTTTCTTTAAACCTGTCAACAATACCTGTTTTTACAAGAAGGGGGAAGTTCATTATATTTATTTTCTTTGTCTCTTCAGCACTAGGAGACCCCAACAACTCCAGCATCTTCTTATTAACAATTTCAATCTCTCCGTTAACCTTAAATGTCAAAATTGCAATAGGAGCGTTTTCTATTAACTTTTTATACCTTGTTTCACTTCGTTGTAATAATTCGATAATTTCTTTTTCTTTTGTTATGTCTTGCTTACCGGCAATAAAAAACAAAATATCACCGGTTTGATCTGTAAAAGGTGTAATTACTGCCCGCTCCCAAAAGAAATCACCGTTTTTCTTTTTATTAAAAATTTCACCGACCCAAGTTTCTCCGGATAAAATTGTATCCCACATTTTCCTGTAGAAAATTTCCGAATGGTAACCTGACTTTAATATTCGGGGATTTTGACCAATAACTTCCTTTTTACTGTATCCTGTTATTTCTTCAAAAAACTTATTAACATATATTATATTACCGTCAACATCTGTAATGACTATACTTTCTTTTAATTCCTCAATAGCTTTCTTTAACAATGAGTTTTCATTCTCTAAGTTACGTTGTGAACTTATATCATTTATTATAACAGCTCTCAATTCTTGACCGTCAACCGTTAAATTTTTACCCTGTATTAAAACGGCTTTCTCTTTTCCATCCTTTCTCCTCGCCTTTATTTCATAAGGAGTTTCGGATTTTGTTATAAACTTACTTAAAGCTAAACTTTTATACTTGTCAGGCACAAGTTCCAATACATCTATATTTAATAATTCTTTTTCTTCGTATCCCGTTATTTTAACATAAGCGGAATTAAATTTAACAATCCTCCTCTTTTGATTAATAAATGCTATTGCAACATCAAGAGCATCTAAAATATGTAATAATTTATCGTATGTGTTCAAACTTTTATCCGAAATAATATTTACAATAGAGAGTATAGAGTTCATTTGTAGAAAACTTTAGTTTCTACAAAAATAAAAAA
>JALWLM010000493.1:0-1375 GCA_027084145.1 Crocinitomicaceae bacterium
TCCCGATATTATTCATCAAATGAAAAACAATATTAAAAAACCTTTCACAATAAAGGAAGATGTAAAAAACTGGCAGAAAATTTACAACCGACTTCTTCCCACAGACGGTTTTTCATTACGTAAAAAAGTTAGTATCATAATACCTTTGTACAACAAATTAGAACTAACAAAAAATTGCATTGAGTCTCTTTATAAATTAACCGACGAAAATATTTTTGAATTAATATTAGTCGATAACGCATCACATGACGGCACGCGCGAATATTTGCGGAAATTAAAAGAAGAGAAGAGGAACGTCAAAATTATTATTAATGAAAAAAACTTAGGATTTGCAAAAGCGAACAATCAAGGTGCGGCTATTGCCGAAGGCGAGTTTTTATTAACTTTGAATAATGATACAATTGTAAAAAAAGATTGGCTTAAGAAATTACTTGAAGTTGCTGAATATGATAATTCAGTCGCTGCGGTTGGTCCTAAAATGTTATTTCCTGATAATACAATTCAACACGCTGGTGTGATTATCGCAAGTAATCTTGAAACAAAGGACCCTTTGATTGCGTCTCACATTTATTATAAAAAAGATAAAAATTTAAGAGAAGCAAATGAACTGTTTCAATACCAAGTATTAACAGCTGGATGTTTGCTGATCCGCAAAGAAGCATTTGAGCAAGTTAACGGTTTTGACGAAAAATACTGGAACGGCTATGAAGATGTGGATTTATGTCTTAAGTTAAAACAAAATAACTGGCAACTTGTTTATCAACCCAACTCCGAAATTATACATTACGAATCGCAAAGCGGACCAGAGCGTTTTAGCAAAAATGCAGAAAATGTGTTACTATTGCGAAAGAGATGGCTGGGAAAAGTTCAGCCAGACTTCATAATAGAAAATTCTGAAAAAGTAATATTTGTGAGTTCACAACTTACAAGATATCTTCCCAGATCATTTAGAAAAACAAAATTTTCAATTGTAATTGTAACCTATAATTCCTCAAAAGAAATATTAAGAAATCTAAGTTATGTCGGTAATTTTATGTTGAGCAAGGATGAAGTAATTATAATCGACAATAATTCAACCGACAATACAATAGAAATTGTAGAAAGATATATTGAGGATAGAGATAATTTCAAATTAATAAGAAATTCGGAAAATAAAGGTTTTACTGCTGCTTCAAATCAAGGCATTAAAGAAAGCAATAACGAAATAATTGTGCTACTTAACCCGGATACCGTTGTCACACAAAACTGGCTCGAAAAGTTTGATTATCATTTACGTGAAAAAGATGTTATTGCCGTGGGCCCTCTTTCAAATTACGCCGCTGGTTCTCAAAATATTGTTAATTATGTTTCGAAAGAAAAGTTATCAAAAAGTAAT
>JALWLM010000493.1:1385-2180 GCA_027084145.1 Crocinitomicaceae bacterium
AAACGCAAAACATCCGTCAATCTGTGGAAACTAAATTATTAATTGGTTTTTGTATTGCAGTTAAGAGAAAGTTTTTTGAAAAATACGGTTTGTTGGATGAGGATTTGTTTTTGGGGAATGACGATTTGGAATTAAGTTGGAGAATTAGAGAAACAGGCGGAAAACTTAAAGTTGCATTAGACACATTTATTTATCATGAAGGGCAGAAAAGTTTCCAATCAGAAAAGAAGACTAAAACTGACAAATTAATCCAAGAAAGCACGGATAAACTTTTTGAAAAATTAAAAAAATACTACGGCAAAGGCAAAGTCCCTTCAGCAATGGAATTATGGGGTATTAATTGGTATAGACCTTCGGCGTTGAAAAATTCTGAGCAGAAAGATGAAATTGTCGCATCAATTGTAGTTCCGGTTTACAACCAACTTGAAGTGACGTTACAAACGCTTGAGAGTTTATATCAAACAACAAGTGAAAATTTCGAAGTAATTTTAATCAATAACGGAAGTGAAAAAGAAATTTCAAACGCATTGCAAGAGTATTCGGTTAGTAAAAACAATTTCAAAATAATTTCAAATAATGAAAACCTTGGTTTCCCGAAAGCGGTAAATCAAGGATTAAAAGAAGCAAAAGGCAAATACGTTGTAATTGCCAATAACGATATTATTTTCACTCAAAACTGGCTGGGAAAAATGATTTCTCATGCTGAGGCTGAGGAAAAAATTGGAATTGTCGGGCCGGTTTCAAATAATGTAAGCGGCGTACAACGCGTGAAAAACGCGACTTACAATTCTCCGT
>JALWLM010000494.1 GCA_027084145.1 Crocinitomicaceae bacterium
GGGCCTGCAGGCCCAACTGCGCGACGAGGCCCGCACTTTCCTCCGCCTCCGCGCCACCTGCGGCACCGACGAACAATGCCTTGAACAGGCCTACCGCGCCCGCATCCGCCAGCTTCTGCAGCATTGGGGCGGGCTAATATAAGGCAAAATTATTATATATTTATTATATATTTTTAATTGTATCCTCTATGTTATGTACAAATGCATTCAGCGCACTAGAAATCTCTTTTCTAATAATATTATCTTTATGATTTATTGCAAATTCAGCCATCCAAGATTTAATAGCTACCTCCACCTCATGATTCCACATCCGCCCGGAACGATTGAACAAGTATTCAATAACATCAGTCCATTTTTTAGTTTTTATTGCTTTTGGAATATTGGAGCGAATATTTATCTTAAATTCAGAATGAAAACTATCTGCGTATAATGCAGAATCATAAAAATCTTCAAGCTCAGATTCAACCTTTCCAGGAATTTTAGCAAAAGTAATATCAAAATTTTCTAAAACACAGTCTTTTATTGCCCTTTCTGCAGCCTTAATCGCTTCTTTGTCGTTGTCTATGAAGCATCTAACAATACAAGTTATAGATCTATAAAATGACGCTTTTTGTCTAAGGGAGCTTACTCCACCCAATGATTCAAACCTTATTATTCCAGACTTAATTGCGTCAGAAATACTTTTACTTTTTAGTTGTATTATTTCTTGTAAAGCTTTTTGGTCAGATACTCCCTCAACCAATATTATTATATGTGCATTTACCAAATTATCAGAAGATTGAACGCCAAGAGATGTTCTTACGTCATATATCTTTTTTGCTATATTTGCCCTGCTTTGATTTACAATAATTGTATTTCGTAGTTGGGTTGGGTCTACAAATAACGGAGAATGGCTTGTTAAGACAATTTGGTTTCTTTCAGATAAGTCTTTTATTACCTTTCGTAATTCATGTATAGCTTTAGGGTGGAGATGGGATTCCGGTTCTTCGATGGCTATAATTGTACTACTTTGATTTGCAGATATTTCTGAAGCATAACGCATCAAAGCAAGGGCAACCAAGCTTTGCACACCATCTCCTTTTCTCTCTAAACTAGTTTCGCTTCCATCGTCTATTTTAATCTCTACTTCTCTGCGTAAGGTTCTGAGTCTTATATTGCGCGGGACACTTATTTTTACGCTTTTTACATTTGGTAAAAATTTAGCAATTGTTTCTTGGATAGCATTTCCCAATTTATCAAGTACTGGTTTTTGTATTTCTTCAATTTTCTTTATTGCAGATATATAATCTTCATTATCTTCTAGTTTTGAAAGCTCTTGCTCAACCAAACCAGATGTAATGTTCGTGGCAGATTTTGCCGTTCTAATAGATGGAATATATTCAAATCTTATCCGCCTTGAAACAAAGTAAGCGATCTTATTGCTCTTTTTATTTAATGATTTCCCTCCTTTGCCTTGCTTTTTAACCGTTATGTCAAATGTTCCATCTTCGTTAAATGAAATATTTATTGGTAAAGATCCATTTAAACTGCTATTTATATCATTCTTGAATTCTTCTATTTCTAAGTCATCTAACTCAAATTCAAGTAATATATTCGTCTTTTTATACTTATTATTTGTATTTTGCTTAGTTATAGGGAAGTCTATATCCCAATTGTAATCAAAGTGATTCTGATAATGGCTGATACTCCGATATCTCCTTCTTATTATTCTGCCATCTGAACCCCTTGTTACCATGCGATGCCATACTTGCAATGCGTGCATTCCCAAGGCAAGAGCATGAAGTATATTTGATTTTCCCTCATTATTTGGCCCAATTAAAACAGAATAGTTTGATAGCGGAATCCTCCTTGCATTAGTAATGCTGCGATAATTTTCTACTGAAAAAGAAACCAACTTCATACGACAATCTCCACTTTCCTTCACAATACTTGGAATTCCCAGAACAGGCAGCACATCCATAAAAAAGGAAGGGGAAATTATCCCTCCACCGCCTTTACCATCCCCTGATTCAAGGCAAATTTGAGATATCTCCCTGTCCAGCTTGATTCACATTTTACTACATTCTCCGGCGTTCCCGCAACGACCACCTCGCCGCCGCCGGTGCCGCCTTCGGGGCCCAGGTCGATGATCCAGTCGGCGGTCTTGATGACGTCCAGGTTGTGTTCGATGACGATGA
>JALWLM010000495.1 GCA_027084145.1 Crocinitomicaceae bacterium
GGTTTAATTACTGCCAATAAAGGTAAATATTTCAAGGATATGCAGGCTTACTTTAAAAAAATAGGATATGAAATAGATTACAAAATTCAAAACTCTGAACATTTTGGTGTTCTACAAAAAAGAAAAAGAATCATTTTAATTGGTTGGCGAAAAGATTTGAACTTTAAATATCCAAATTTTTCTAAATATACCCATGCATTTAAAATAAGAGATATACTAACGGATTTAAAACAACTAAAACCAGGTGAGGAAAATAATATTACAGATTATACTGCAAAACCTAACAACTACTTAAAGCAGTTTTCTATCAGAACAGAACATGAACCTTTTCCAACACAGCATATTTCTAGACCACATAATGAAAGAGATTTAAAAATATATAGTATTGCTATTAATAAGTGGCTAAATAAACAAGAACGGCTAAAATATCCAGATTTACCAGAAGAATTAAAAACACATAAAAATCAAAAATCATTTCTTGATAGATATAAAGTTGTAGATGTCTTTGGTTTATCTCATACAATGGTTGCTCATATTGCTAAAGATGGTCATCACTATATATATCCTGATAGTAATCAAATACGCTCATTATCTGTTAGGGAAGCGGCTAGAATACAGTCCTTTCCAGATAATTATTATTTTGAAGGTGGTAGAAGTGCTGCATTTAAGCAAATTGGTAATGCTGTACCACCTTTAATGTCCAAGGAAATAGCAAAAAAAATCAAGGAATTACTATGTCAGAAAAATTAGTTTTAAAATTTGATCCTAACACAATTGAGCATCTAGGTATATCATTATATTCTAAACTACCTAGTGTTTTATCCGAATTAATTTCAAACTCATGGGACGCTGATGCAACTAGTGTTACCATTGACTTTATTGAAGAAAATAGTAATAAAGAAATTATTTATTCGGATAATGGTGAAGGAATGACATTTGATGAGTTAAATGATAATTATCTTGTTATAGGTAGAAATAGAAGAAAAAATACATTAAAAGAAGAAACTACTAGTGGCAGAAAAGTTATAGGTAAAAAGGGATTAGGAAAATTATCAGTTTTTGGTATTTGTGATATAGTTGAAGTGATTTCAATTAAGAATGGTTTTAAAACACATTTCATTATGAACTTATTGGAAATAAAAGCAAGTAAAGAAACATTGTATGAACCTAAAATTATTGAAAAAGATTCAGCATCATTAGAATCTAGTGGCACTATCTTAAAACTTAAACAGATAAGAAGAAAAACAGGTTTTGACTTAAATAGTATTGCATTGAGCCTATCTAAAAAATTTCTTATTTTTGATGAAATGTCTGTTGATTTAACTATAAATAATTCCAATAAAGTAAGTGTTACAAATGAATTAAAATTTTCTGATTTAAATATACAGTTTAAATGGGAATTCCCAAATGGTAAATATGATAGTACATATGAATATAGTGATGATATTAAAGGAACAATATTCACATTGGAAACTCCTGTAAAAGATACAGAAATGAGAGGAATTTTTTTAACTTCAAGAGGCAAAGTAGTTAATATTGCTGATTTTTATGGGATAAGAGATAACGATCAATTTCATAGTTATGTTACTGGATACATAGAAGTTGATTTTATTGATGATTTTGATGAAGATGTAATTTCTACTGATAGACACTCTTTAAATTGGGAACATGACAAAACTAGAGAACTACAACAGTATTTGCAAACTGTAATCAAGAAAATAGGTTCAGAATGGAGAAATAAAAGAGCGGATTTAAAAAATCAAACTATAAAAGATGAAAAAAATATTGATATCGATAACTGGAAAGATAATTTAGCAACATATGAAAAAGAATTGAGTGAAAAAATAATAAATCCAATCCTTGAAAATTCCAATATAGATGTTGATGAGTCAGCTGAAATTATTGGTAATGTAATTGATAAATTTGAAAATAAAACATTTAAAGACTATGCTTCACATATTGCTGATATTTCAAAACCTGAAGAAATTCCTCAATTATTAAAACTTATGGATGACTGGAAAGCCATAGAGTCCAAACAATTTAAAGATTTAGCATATTCAAGAATTGAAGTTATAAAGCAATTTGAAGAATATATTGATACAGATACGAAAGAAGTGCCAACATTACATAATTTTTTGAAAAAATTTTCTTGGTTGTTAGACCCCAGGATATTAG
>JALWLM010000496.1 GCA_027084145.1 Crocinitomicaceae bacterium
AATAAAAACTACTCCCATATCTTTTTTAATTTTTTATTTTTGTCAATTGAATTTTTTAAATCGCTTTAACGGCATGGCAAAAACAATAAAGATACGAAAAGGCTTGGATATCCGGCTAATTGGAGAAGCTGATAAAATTAGGTCTTCATTTTTATCTCCTAAAACGGTTTCTATTCGCCCTACTGATTTTCACGGAATAACACCAAAAATGCTTATTAAAGAAGGGCAACCGGTAAAAATGGGAGAACCCGTTTTCTTTGACAAATATCAACCAAGTGTAAAGTTTGTTTCACCGGTTAATGGTGTTTTGAAATCAATTATTAGAGGCGAAAGACGAAAGATTTTAGAAATTGTCATTGATGTAAAAAATGTTGAAGCATCAGAAAACAACAAAAACATTGATGTACAATCTCTTTCTGATGAAGAATTAAAAACAACTTTATTAGAAACCGGACTATGGCCTCTTATTAAACAAAGACCTATCGATGTCGTAGCTAACCCTGAGATAACACCTAAAGCGATTTTTATATCGGCATTTGATAGTCACCCATTAGCCCCGGATTATGATTTCTTACTCCATGGAAAAAATGATGCTTTCCAAAAAGGATTAGATGTTCTTTCCAGATTAACACAAGGAGATGTTCATTTGACATTAAATGGAAAATTCCCTTCAGACAAAACTTTCTCTCAAGCTAAAGGGGTAAAAATTCATAAAATCATAGGAAAACATCCCGCTGGAAACGTTGGTACACAAATTCATCATATAGATCCTATTAACAAAGGTGAATTTGTATGGACTGTAGCTGCTCCCGATGTAGCTGCTATCGGGGAATATTTCCTTACAGGAAAGTATCCTAATAAAAAAATAATAGCATTAACAGGATCAGAAGTCGAAAAACCTCAATATTATGAAGTAGTTAGAGGAGGGAATATAGAAGAAATTATTAAAGATCAATTAAAACAAGAAAATGTCCGTATCATAAGCGGAAATGTACTTACCGGAGATAAAATAGAAAAAGATGGGCACTTAGGATTCTTCCATCATCAAATCACAGTTATTCCTGAGGGAAATCAATATAAATTTGCATTAACAGAAGGTTGGTTAGCTCTCGGGTTCGATAAGTTCTCTAATTCAAGATTGTTCCCTACATTCTTATTTAAAAACAAAAAATACAGAATTGATACAAACTTATATGGAGAAGAAAGAGCTTTTGTTGTAACAGGTGAATTAGAAAAAGTTTTTCCGTTTGATATCTACCCTATGCATTTAACAAAAGCTGCAATTACAGATGATATTGACGGAATGGAAAATCTTGGTATTTATGAAGTCATCCCTGAAGATTTTGCCCTTTGTGAATTCGTTTGTACTTCTAAAATTAACATTCAAGATGAAATACGTAAAGGCTTAGACTTAATAGCTGAAGAATGTATGTAAAACAAATTAAAATCAATTAAGCTGTGAAATTTTTAGAAAAAATCGTAAAAAATATGGAACCCAAGTTCGCTAAAGGCGGTGAACTTGAAAAGTGGGCTCCGGTATATGAGTCTTTTATGACTTTAGCTTTTACTCCTCCACACACCACAAAAAAAGGAGCTCACATTCGTGATGCTGTGGATTTAAAAAGAACAATGATAACGGTTGTAATTGCACTAATCCCTTGCCTATTATTCGGTATATATAATACAGGGCACTGGGCACTTGTGGCTGAGTCGGGAGACAGAACCTTAGATTTTTGGCAAAATGGAGGAGAAAAATTCATTCGAGGATTAGTTGTTGTCTTACCGATGATTGTTGTTTCTTATGTTGTAGGACTTACCGTAGAGTTTATTTTTGCTATTAAAAACGGACACGCTCTACATGAAGGTTTCTTAGTTACAGGTCTTTTAATTCCTTTAATTTTACCTGCTGATATTCCTTTATGGATGATTGCTGTAGCAACTGTATTTGGTGTTGTTATCGGAAAAGAAGTTTTCGGAGGAACGGGAATGAATATTATGAATGTGGCTCTTTTAACAAGAGCATTTCTTTTCTTCGGATATCCTACTTATATGTCCGGAGATAAAGTATGGATGGCAGGTAAAGAAAATACCGTAGATGGGTTTACCGGTTCAACAGCTTTGGGAGATTTAGCATCTTTCATTACAGACAAACCTGTCTTTGAAAATCTCGCAATGTTCGAAGGGACCTATTCCCTCTGGGATTCTTTTATGGGAAGCATCCCCGGTTCTATCGGAGAAACATCTGTCATAGCAATATTGATTGGTTCTGTCATTTTAGTCGTAACTGGTGTCGGTTCTTTAAGAATTATGGGGTCATTCTTGGTTGGAGGATATGTTATGGCAATTCTATTAAATCTTATAGGAGGAAATCCTTACCTTGAATTACCTCCTGAATTTCATTTAGTATTAGGAGGATTTGCTTTTGGTGCTGTTTTTATGGCAACTGATCCGGTAACTGCAGCACAAACTGAAACAGGAAAATTGATTTACGGATTCTTTGGAGGACTTTTAGCAATAATGATTAGAGTGCTCAATCCGGCATATCCTGAAGGGGTGATGTTAGCAATATTATTTATGAACGTAATGGCTCCAATCATTGACCATTATGTAATTCAAGCAAATATTAAACGAAGATTAAAACGACTTAAAACAGCATAATCATGGCAATTAATAAAGAAGGAAACGTATATACAATCGGTTTTGCATTTGTACTGGTTGTTGTTGTTGGAACAATTTTATCCTTGCTATCTGTAGGGTTAAAACCTATACAATTAAAAAATCAAGAAATCAAAAAGAAAATTGACATCCTTTCTGCAATATTATCTCCGGAAGAGATGAATAAAGTAACAAGAAAAAATGCAGAGGAAAAGTTTGAAAAATATATTGACTTGGAAAAATCTGTTGTCCTAGATTATAAAGGAAATATTAAAGAAGGAATTGATCCTTTTCAAGTTGATATTCGTGCTGAACATAGAGACAAAACATTGTCTATTGAAGATAAAAACTTCCCTCTTTTTGTTGGAGAAAAAGATGGAGAAACTGTATATGTTATTCCAATTGTAGGGAAAGGACTTTGGGGGCCTATTTGGGGGTATATCAGTGTAGGAGAAGA
Source organism: Crocinitomicaceae bacterium (assembly GCA_027084145.1). Lineage (GTDB taxonomy): Bacteria > Bacteroidota > Bacteroidia > Flavobacteriales_D > Crocinitomicaceae > UBA4466. The sequence continues at coordinate 3,113 of JALWLM010000496.1, forward strand.
TATGAAAACAATCATCGGTGCTTCTTTTGGTCACAAAGGAGAAACACCGGGGTTAGGTGCTGAAATCACACAACCGTTCTTTGTAAAAAGATGGTACGGAGAGAAAATCGTATTCCCTGATGGAAGCCCTGCAAAATTTGAAATTGTAAAAGATGGTTCAGGAAAAGAGCCTTACAAAGTAGATGGAATAACGGGAGGAACAATTACTTCGGTAGGAGTTCAAGAGATGGTTAATAGAGGTATCAAACCGTATGTAGCTTACTTTAAAAAAATAAAAAAATAAGTCATGAGCGAGGATAAAAAAACAAAAAGCGAACCTTTGTTTTCTAAGAAAAACAGGAAACTAATAACAGATCCATTAACAGATAACAACCCTGTAACGGTACAGGTATTAGGTATTTGCTCTGCACTGGCAATTACTGTTCAAGTAGAGCAAGCATTAGTAATGGGTGCAGCTGTTATCTTTGTACTGGTTCTAGGAAATCTTATTATTTCTTTATTAAGAAATTTAATACCTTCTAGAATACGTATCATTGTTCAATTAGTTGTAGTTGCCTCTTTGGTAATTATTGTAAATGAAATCTTAAAGGCCTTTATGCCTGATGTTTCTGAAAAACTTTCAGTATTCGTTGGCTTGATTATTACCAACTGTATTATCATGGGGCGATTTGAAGCTTTTGCTATGGGAAACAAACCTTGGCCTTCTGTTTTAGATGGTTTAGGAAATGGATTAGGATATACGATACTTTTAATTTTAGTCGCTATTGCCAGAGAATTATTTGGTTCTGGTTCTATATTAGGAGCTCAAGTATTTGGTGACTCTTTAAATGAGACGGGATTATATGCTTTAGGATATGAAAACAATAATTTAATGATACTCCCTCCAATGGCATTGATTATTGTTGGAATCATAATTTGGATACAACGTCTGAAAAACAAAGCATTAATTGAAGATCATTAATAAAACCCGTAAACTAAAAAGATATTAAATTATGGAAAGTACTTTAGATATATTTATAAAGGCGATTTTCTCCGAAAACATGATTTTCGCCTACTTCTTAGGAATGTGTTCCTATTTAGCGGTATCAAAAACAGTTAAAACTGCTGTTGGATTAGGTGCAGCCGTTATATTCGTTTTAGTTGTCACAGTACCTGTCAACTATTTATTAGAAAATTATTTATTAAAAGAAGGTGCTTTAGTTTGGTTAGATCCTAGTTTAGCTGAAATTGACTTAAGCTTTTTATCTTTTATAATGTTCATTGCTGTAGTAGCATCCATCGTTCAATTAGTTGAAATGTTGGTTGAAAAATTTGCTCCTGCTTTATACGGAGCATTAGGAATTTTTCTTCCACTAATCGCTGTAAACTGTTCAATCTTAGGTGGAGCATTGTTTATGCAAGAAAGACAGTACTCAACTATTTTGGATGCAACTGCTTTTGCTTTTGGCTCAGGAATAGGTTGGTTTATCGCTATTGTTGCTATTGCGGCAATTCGTGAAAAAATACGTTATTCAAAAGTGCCTGCTCCACTTAGAGGTTTAGGTATCACATTTATCATTACAGGGCTTATGGGCATTGCTTTTATGAGTTTCATGGGAATCAAATATGGAAAAGATCAAGCCAAAGAAGAAAAGACCTCTTTAGAAATAACAGTAAAAAACACACAAATAAAAAAATCATAACATGGGATTAACAATAGTCGTAGCAGTTGCTGCTTTTTTGGTTATCGTATTGCTATTGGTAGCAATGTTGTTGTATGTGAAGGCAAAGCTATCTCCTTCCGGAAAAATTATTATCGACATCAATGATGGAGAGAGAATATTAGAAGTAGAAGGGGGAGGAACACTATTAAGTACATTAAGTAGTCATGGAATATTCTTGCCTTCTGCTTGTGGTGGTGGAGGAACATGTCTCCAATGTACTTGTGAAGTATTAGAAGGTGGTGGTTCTATTCTTCCTACGGAAGAACCTCACTTTTCCAGAAAAGAAATTGCAGCCGGGAAAAGACTTGGATGCCAAGTAAAGGTAAAAGAAAATATGAAAATTCATATTGAAGAAGAAATTCTTGGTATCAAAGAATGGGAAGCAACTGTCGTTTCAAACTACAATGTTGCAACCTTTATTAAGGAGTTCATCGTTGAAATTCCTGAAGACATGCACTATAAAGCCGGGGGATATATACAAATTAGAATCCCTCCTTGTGAAATTAAATATACAGACATGGACATCACTGCTCACCCCACTGATCATCCGGGAGAGCCTGATAAATTTAAACCATACTGGGATAAGTTTAATCTTTGGCCTTTAGTTATGAAAAATGATGAAGAAGTTATCAGGGCTTACTCCATGGCTTCTTATCCTGCTGAAGGACGTAGAATTATGCTAAATGTTCGTATCGCAACTCCACCTTGGGACAGAGAAAAAAACACATGGATGAATGTTAATCCGGGGGTTGCTTCTTCTTATATTTTTAATCTGAAAGAAGGTGATAAGTGTATGATTTCCGGTCCTTACGGAGAATTCTTCATCAATGAGGACTCTGATGCAGAAATGCTTTATATTGGAGGTGGTGCAGGAATGGCTCCTATGCGATCTCATATTTTCCACTTATTCCACACTCTAAAAACAGATAGAAAAGTAACTTACTGGTATGGAGGTCGTTCAAGAGCTGAATTGTTCTATATTCACTATTTTAGAGACCTAGAAAAGCAATTCCCTAACTTCAAGTTTTATCTGGTATTATCAGAACCTTTACCTGAAGACAACTGGGTTGAAAAGAAAAGTATTGATGATGAAGAAGGAGACGGATTTGTTGGTTTTGTTCATAATGCTGTCATTGAACACTATTTAAAACATCATGATGCCCCTGAAGATATCGAGTTTTATTTCTGCGGACCACCACTTATGAACCAAGCTGTTGTAAAAATGTGCGAAGATTGGGGTGTTCCGAAAGAAAACGTCCGATTTGATGACTTTGGAGGATAAAGCCAAATAGAAATCAATTTTTATTTGAAAGACGCCTTTAGGCGTCTTTTTTATTATATATCAACCATTAATGAGTTGAAAAAATATAAGCGATAATCCCACTGAAAGAAGGCTATTTATATTCTTAAATATTTAATCTGTCTAACACAATCCTTTAAATGAGTCATTAAACATTCACACTCTTTCCGTTTTTTTATATTAAAGAAACAAAATTCGATAGTCTTTTAATGATTCTATTTTATATAACAATTATAATCACATTTGAACAGAAACCTATCAACAAAACGTAAAATGATATCATAAAAAAGCTGTCTCAGTTACCTTTGAGACAGCTTTTATTGTTGATTCGGTTATTTTAATCTCTGCTTCCTAATAATCTTAATAAGGATAAAAACAAGTTGACAAATAAAATATATAATTGAAGTCCACCGATTAATGACAATTTATTTCTATCCATTGAAGTTAGAGATAAATCCCTTGAGATATGCTTTAAATTTTGCATATAATAAGCTGTTAATCCCGTGAAAACAAATACTCCTATCACAGAGATAATAAAGTCTAACATCGAACTTTTTACAAAAATGTTAACGATTCCCGCTATAAAAATTCCTATAAAAATCATATACAACAAACTTCCCATCTTAGAAAGGTCTGTTTTCGTTGTATATCCTAAAAATGCCATTCCTCCGAAAGCTCCGGCAGTTACAAAGAAAGTCATTGCCACTTGTGCTCCCGAATAAACAAGTAAAATTGAACTCAAACTTAAGCCCATCAAAGCGGAATAAAGTAAAAACAGGAATAAAAGCATCCCGTAAGAAAGACGTTGATACCCCATTTGTATCCATAAAGCCAATCCTACCGGTGCAAAAGCAATTACATAAAACAAGGTTGAAACTCCTCCTGTAGGTGTAATGAAATACTTAAGGAAGAATTCCGGAGTTCCCGTAAACAATGCAACAGCACCTGAAATTAAAAGTGCCGTAAACATGTAAGCATATACATTTTTAAAAAATTCTCTTGAAACAACATCCAAATGAGCATCACTTCTCATTTGATCGGTATTAAAACTATTTATCTCATTCATATCCTATATATTTTAAAATTTTTCTTATTCTATCATCAAAAATTACGCCTTAAATCTTTTTATGAAAAAATGTCCGATTTAGTGCAATTTTGCCTGTATTAAGTTAATAAATTCTTTTCTTGTTGCATCATTTGTCAAAAATAACCCTGTAAAAGCACTTGAGGTTGTTACCGAATTTTGTTTCTGAACTCCCCTCATTTGCATACACATATGTGATGCTTCAATGACGACCGCTACTCCTTGAGGGTTTAATGTTTCCTGAAGACAATCTCTGATTTCAATTGTAAGCCGCTCTTGAACTTGTAATCTTCGAGCAAACACATCAACCAATCTTGGTATTTTACTTAATCCCACAATTTTTCCGTTTGGAATATAAGCAACATGTGCTTTACCAAAGAAAGGTAACATGTGATGCTCACAAAGTGAATAAAGCTCAATATCTTTTACGATTACCATTTCGGAGTATTCTTCGTGAAAAATCGCTTGCTCCAAAATGGCTTTGGGGTCTAACTGATAACCCTGGGTCAGAAACTGCATTGCTTTTGCTACCCGCTCAGGAGTTTTAATAAGTCCCTCTCTATTAGAATCTTCTCCTATTTGTTCAATGACTTCTTTATATTTTTTTGATAAAACCTCCGTTATTTTATCATCGTATTCAAATTGCTTACTCATGTTTCCTCTAAGTTATATTAAAACGGTTCTTTCCCTCCAAAATATTCCACAAAATTATTCTCTGTCTCTTCAATTCTTATTTTAACCAATTCTCCTCCGGAGTCTTTGACTCGAGCTTCAATGGTTTCCCAAATTTTTATGGCCAAATTTTCCGTTGTCGGTATCACACCTTTCATAAAAGGAACATCTAAGTTCATATTTTTATGATCTAAAGGTTCTATTATCTCTTCCTTTAAGATACGGCTCAATATTTTTAGGTTCATCACAAAACCGGTCTCTTTTGAAGGCGTTCCTTTTACCGTAACATAGATCGTATAATTATGTCCATGCCAATTTTTATTGCTACACTTTCCAAAAACTTCCAAATTCTTTTCATCAGACCAATCTTCCCTGTGTAACTTGTGTGCAGCATTAAATCTTTCCCGCCTTGTTATATAAACCGTTTTCACTATTTCTCTATGATTTCAATATATAAATCCGTATCTGTTTTGGTTACTTTCGTTAAGCCGTGCTTAGCAAGTCCTTTAACCCCCTTGTCCCATTGTTTATTACTTAAACCTGCTTTCTGTTTTAATTCGTTTAAATCCATTTTTCTCTCTTTAGAAAGAATATCGAAAATCTTCTTCTCATTTTCTTTTAATTCCGGTCCCTCCTTTTCAAACTTCTCGGGACGCATTTGAGGGAAAAATAAAACCTCTTGAATGGAAGGATTATTTGTTAAAAACATAATCAATCTATCCATTCCGATTCCCATTCCGCTTGTTGGTGGCATTCCGTATTCCAAAGCTCTTAAGAAGTCGTGGTCAATCGTTGCTGTTGCTTCTTCGTCACCTTTTTTTGCTAATCGAACTTGATCTTCAAAACGCTCTCTTTGGTCAATGGGGTCATTTAATTCGGAATAAGCATTCGCTATTTCTTTTCCGCAAACCATCAACTCAAAACGCTCTGTTAATGAAGGGTCATCTCTATGCTCTTTACAAAGTGGAGACATTTCCTTCGGATAATCTATAATAAAGGTAGGCTGAATATAATTGGCTTCACATTTTTCCCCGAAAATTTCATCAATTAATTTTCCTTTCCCCATTGTTTCATCCACCTCTATCCCCATTTCCTTACAAGCATTTCGCAATTCTTCTTCTGTCTTATCCTTAATATCAAAACCCGTGTGATCTATAATTGCTTGACGCATTGTAATTCGTTTATAGGGTGCTTTAAAATCTATTTTATGTTCTCCAAAAACAGCTTCCGTTGTTCCGTTTACCTCTATCGCACAATGCTCCAACAAGCGCTCACAGAAATCCATCATCCAATGATAATCTTTGTATGCAACATAAATTTCCATTGCCGTAAATTCCGGATTATGTGTTCTATCCATTCCTTCATTTCTGAAATTTTTAGAGAACTCATAAACTCCGTCAAAACCACCTACAATCAATCTTTTTAAATATAATTCATTGGCTATTCTCAAATACAATGGGATATCCAAGGCATTATGATGTGTAATAAACGGACGTGCTGCTGCTCCTCCTGCAATGGGTTGTAATACAGGAGTTTCAACCTCCATATAACCATGGCGGTTAAAAAAATCACGCATCGCATTAAATAATTTTGTCCTCTTGATAAAAATATCTTTCACATGTGGATTCACTACTAAATCCACAT
>JALWLM010000497.1 GCA_027084145.1 Crocinitomicaceae bacterium
TTGTTGAAAAATAGCCTATGTAAAATATTTTTTCTGGCGTAAAAAAAGTAAAATAATCCCAACCGATATTGCCGCATCTGCAATATTCCAAATTGCAGGAAACACTTGTTGCCCTCCTACCAAAGGAAAATTCTCCGGCCAAGTTGCATTAAAACGAAACATATCTACAACATTTCCAAATAGAAACCCTTTATGTTTTGTTTCTACTTCTCCAAGAAATCCGCAATCCTCAAAATTGCCCGAACCTTCCAAATGGTTAAACACCATACAAGGATCGTATGGGAATATAAAGTCATAAAACATAGAGTCAATTAAATTTCCCGTCGCTCCCGCAAAAACGAATCCCAGAATGATTAAAAACTCTAATGAAGCATTCTTTTTTAATTGTTTTATCCAATAGAATGCTAAACCGATAATCGCAATCAAGCGAAAAATGCTTAATGCAAGTTTATGCCACTTTGCCGAACCAAAGGAAGTTCCAAAAGCCATACCTTGGTTTTCGATATAATCAAGAACCAACCAATCCCCAAGCAAAAAACGTGTTTCACCGGGATAAAAATTAGATTTAATATAAATCTTAAGCCATTGATCTGCCAAAAGGATGAAGAAGACAATCAACCCTACAATCAGAACTTTTTTTCTCACAAGTACTGTTTTAATTAGACTGAGCTTTCTTAGCTTCTATACTTAAGGTTGCATGGGGAACAAGTTTTAAACGCTCTTTTTTTATCAACTTCCCTGTAACACGACAAACTCCATAAGTTTTATTCTCTATCCTAACGAGTGCATTTTTAAGGTTCTGGATGAATTTTTCCTGTCGTGCAGCAAGTTGAGCTATTTCCTCTCTTGACATTGTTTCAGAACCATCTTCCATCATATTGTACGTTCTACCTGTGTCATTCGTGCCATGATCATCTTTGTGTGAAAGAGTATCTTTAAGAAGCCTTAAATCTTCTTGTGCTTCTTCTAATTTTTTGTTAATTATTTGTCTGAATTCTTCTAATTCTTCATCGCTATAACGAACTGTTGCCATATTATTTTAATTTTAGATGCTAAATATAAAAATTTAGCTTGTAAAACAATAATAAACTTTATAAAATATAATGTATATTCGTCAGTATGTTACGTTTGTTTTCTCAGAATAACCCCTTTGTCCTCTTTTTCATCCCAATCATTGTTGCTTTGTACCGGGGATTAGATAGTCTAACAGGAGGACATCATATACAAAACAGTTACCTGGGACTATGGGGGAAAATCAATGTTTCTGAATACAATATTTTAAATTTTTTAATTCCTGTTTCCATTATTTCTTTTTGTGCTATCGAACTTAACCGATTATTTAACAAAGAAGAGTTCTTCGAGAAAAACAACCATCTTCCATCTCTTATCTTTGTGGTTTTCTCATCCTTTTTCAGTCCGTTATATTTTGTAAATCGAAGTTTATTTTCATTGTTATTTCTTTTATTGACCTTGAGACAACTTTTCCGTTTACGTCAAAAAGAAGATGCTAGAGCAATTTCTTTTAATACAGGGTTTTTATTCGGCATGACTTGCACCTTTACTCCTTTAATGACTTTTGCTGTCCCTTTAATAATCACTACCCTGCTTATTGTACGTCCTTTTGTTGTCCGTGAGTTCCTGCTTTTACTTCTCGGGTTTATTACTCCTTGGATTTATTTACTCTCTTTTGTATATGTTTTTCAAGTTGATCTATCATCTCTGCTTTATGAGGTTTTATATACAGATTATGAGATTTTAACTTATGTATTAATAACCGTATCTTTCGGGTTGCTTTTCTTCATCTTAAGCGTAGCTAAAATGATGAAAAGAGTGTCTTCCAGTTCAATCCGTTTTAGAAAAATAATACGACAATTAATCGTATTTTCTTTGATATTGTTCCTTGTTGCTTTTACCGACTCGTTTATTTTTCTAAATAAAAACTCTATTTTCTTACTTGTCATCCCCTTGTCTTTGACTTCTATTTATGTTTTCACCGACAAAGGATGGAGACGAATTGTTGCTTCAATTTTATTTTACACCTTTTTCTTAATTAGTGTCAGTAAGTTTTTCTTTTCAATCAACAAAATACTTTTCTAAATCAGTACCTTTGTCAAAAATTTAAAAGATTAAATAATGAAATTTGGAGTAGTAACATTTCCCGGTTC
>JALWLM010000498.1 GCA_027084145.1 Crocinitomicaceae bacterium
TGCATATTCCGTCCCCCATAACCACACGCTCTCGCCAAACTTAAAAGTTTTTTCTATAATTGTCTCATTTGTTTTGTATTCGCAAAAACGGATATTTACTTCTTCCTTCTTGTGGTCTATATTCACTTTTATAGTTCCACCAACACAAGTCTCACCTAGGTTATATGTTTTGTTCTTTCTCATCATGCATCCTTTAATTTGTTATAGTATATTATAGCAAAACTAAACATAAAAGTCAACAAAAGAAATACAAATAAAAAAGATATATTGTTGACTTTATAATGATAAAATGGTATAATATGGTATAACAAAAAGAGGAATTAATATGAAAGATGAACAGAAATTACAAGGGTACTTTAAAGCAGAAAAAGATGGAAGTATTCGCTATATGACTGCAGTAACGGTTCTTTATGGATCTTTTGAGCATGGTATTGTTCATGGTTATGACGGTGGTGGGGTGTATGATGAGAACCCTATTCATGATGGAGAACTTATCCCTATGTGGGATCTTGATGGAGATGTATACTTTGATATGCTTAATGAAAAAGTAGGGGATAAAGAGTTTACAAATAAGTGCTGGGCACTGCTTGAAGAGTATGTGACTTATGATGAGGATGCTATCATGTATAACCTCAACGAAAAAGGACAAAAGCTTTTTGATGCAACAGATAAAGATTATTTCTTTGTAGGTGATGAAGAGTTTATTCCTATCGATTATGGATTAACTTCGTATGAACAACCAACAAGATGAGGTTATCCTCTATCATGTGTCAAACCCAGCGTTTAGAGATAAGATTGAAATAGAAGGGCTGACACCTCAACTAGGTGCGTCTTATCTTGCACACTATGAAGATACACATATGGGTCCCGTTGTATTTGTTTCAACTGAAAATGACTATGATAGTACATGGGATGATGATAGATATAAGATAGTTCTTCCTCAAGCAGAATTTGTAAGATTGAATTTTCAAACAGATAAAGAGGTTAAAAATGGATTATATACGACTTTACCTATCGAGGCAAGGTTTCTTACCTTGGAACACTTAGGAACGGGTGAGGGGTGATTTATGTGTAAATATCCGTAATAAAGAGAGTGCACTGTTTCTTAATCTCATCCTCCTTTAAATCGTAAATGTAATAAAGAGAGGTTTGTATCCTATTGTAGACCTCCTCCTCTGTAAATGATTTCCTTATAATTCTTTTCAGTATATGTGGTAAAGGTGTATAGGGTAAAGGCATAGTTATGTGATAATAGGTGGAATAGACTTTGTAAAAATGTAATTGTATAGAATAGAGTAGGATATTTTCTTCCTTTGTTGCTGCTTGTTCTAGGTTTATAATATGTTGAGTGTGTGCCTCTATGATGGATGAAGTTGTTTTAATGCTCATCTGTTTACCTGGTATAATTCAAGATATTTCATGGTTGTCTGTAATAGGTAATAATTCCTTTTTTCTTTTAAGATACTTATAGAAAATGGAGAATGCACGAGTAAGTAAGAAAGATATAGCTCCTAGAGAAATTAAAAGCTTACTGAAAGAAAAAGCAAAATCTGGTCCATAGAAATAAAGAAGTATACCTACAATAAGAACTATTGCCTGGAAATCATGAGCTCTTGATTCTTGTCTGCATTGATTAAGATGATCTTCTAATTTTGTTTTGTCCATAGGTACCCTTTTATATTTTAATTGTTTTTATCTAAACATCTGTAGGAGGTTTTCTTGAATGAGATGTAAATGGTTGCTAGTAGTATTCCTATACTAACAATAGTTCCCGCAAGGATGAAGATAATAGAAAATACCCATAGTACTGCCAGCATTAGGAATAAAATAATTAATGTGATGAGATTTTCTTTTGATAGCATAACTATTCCCAGATTTCTTTCACTAGGGCAGTAGACTCAATATCTATTGTTTCTTTAGGAATATCAGGAATAAATAGAAGTGAGTCGTACATCTTTTTATATATGTATTCTTTAGAAAAGGTTTCTCTTAAAAGACTGTTTGTTTTTTCGGAAGAAATAGAGTAGCCTGATGGTAGTAATATATTTTGATCCTTAAAATAGATTTTATTGAAATTTAATTGCACAACATATAACAATATTTTTTCTTCCATAGGTGCATCTTGTTCAAGGGTTAGTATGTAATCACTGTGCTTACTTATAGT
>JALWLM010000499.1 GCA_027084145.1 Crocinitomicaceae bacterium
CACCTGTAAACATTAATAAATATTAAACATGAAATTTTTAAGAATCATTATTCTTTTTTCAGTAAGTATTTTTTTGTACAACTGTGGTTCCGATGAAAATACCGGAAAGGATTCTCCTGAAAACACTTCCAATAATGAAACGAAGTCAATTGATTCAGATAATTATGCTATGGTTGCTAATATAAAAATAAATGGAAAAAAGATTGACTTCAAGACGACCAAAGGAATGGTTTTAGGAGGTGGTGAATTAACAACCATTGGAGGGAAAGACCCTGATTCAAAGCTTCAAATACTTATATTTCTTAAAGAAAACCAAGAAGCCTTGGAGTGCCGTTTAAGGGATGATAATGGGGGCTACTGGTCAACTGCAGGATTCTTATTTATAGACCATCTTTCTGAAGATGCAGTTAAATCCAAGAGTAAAATTAACATTATTCAGAATACTGATGATGTCATAGAAGGAACATTTAATTTTGAAGGAAGAAACATGAATAGAGATGTAAATGATAGTAAAAAGATTGTAAATATTGAGGGGAAGTTTAAAATCAAGAAGAAATTCCACCTCACCACTAAATAATTAAATTTTCCTTTTTCTTTAACTATCAAAGGCATTATTTTTTTTAGAATAATTGACTCTTTACTAGGGAAAACCCTATATCTCCTCATTTATTTTTTGATTAAACTTGAAATATAATCAAAATCTAATCGTCATGAAAAGAGTAATTACAATTTTATCGGTATGCCTTTGGGCAATAACAGAAGTCAATGCCCAAACATTTGAATGGGTTAAAACCATGGGGGCAACAGATTGGGACAGAGGAAATGTAATCAAAACCGATGCCTCGGGTAATGTTTACATTTTAGGTTGGTTTAAAGGAACCGTAGATCTAGATCCGGGACCGGGAGTAGATAATCACACTTCATTAGGGGGGCTTGATATTTTTATACAAAAGTTAGATGCCTCGGGTAATCTTTTATGGGTAAAAACTATAGGAGGAACAGGTGCTGATAGTGGATTGGCGCTTGATATAGATAATGCCGGCAATGTTTATGTTGGTGGTTATTTTGAAGGAACCGTAGATTTTGACCCGGGATCTGGTTATATTGATTATTCTTCAATTGGAGGTAAAGATGCATTCATATTAATACTGGATGCTACAGGGAACTATATATATGCGTTCTCTTTCGGAACAGTAGGATCAGATGCCACTACTGCTATCGAAGTAGATGCATCGGGATATATATATGCTGCATTTCGCTTTGAGTACGGGACACCAACTAATTATATTCAAATAAAAAAACTTGATCCAACATTAAGTTCTATTTGGAGTGTCAATATTTTGGGATCGGGTCCCATTGAACCGACCTCTCTTAGTTTGGATAATTCGGGTAACGTATATACTACAGGGTATTTTGAAGGAACCGTAAATTTTAACACTGATTTTTGGAGTTTGGACGAACATACTTCAACAGGCGATAAGGATATTTTTATACATAAATTAACCACGCATGGTAATTATTTGTGGACAAAATCTTTTGGTGGACCAAATATAGACGCTGCTACATCTATTTGTTTCGATGGATCAGGAAATATTTATACAACCGGATATTTCTCTGGAACCGTAGATTTTGACCCCGGAACCGGAACCGATAGTCATACTTCCACAGGCGATAAAGATATTTTTATACAGAAATTAGACACAGACGGAAATTATTTATGGACGAAATCTCTTGGCGGAACAGCAGAAGATATCGGCATCTCTATTGATACGGATATTTCGGGAAATGTTTATACTACAGGATATTTTCAAGGAACCGTAGATTTTGATCCAACAACAGGAACCGATAATCATACTTCAGCAGGAGCAAATGACATTTTTATTCAAAAATTAAATGCTAACGGTGATTTTTTATGGGCGAAATCTTTTGGTGGAACAGAAGCGGATAAAACCAGTTCAATCTCTGTAGATGCTTCTAATAACATCTATACCACAGGTTATTTTAGAACAACCGTTAACTTTGACCCTTCAGGAAGCACAGCTCTCACCTCTATGGGTGAAGCAGATATTTTTATTCATAAAATGAGTCAGTCTTCTTCCGGTATTGCTGAAAATAATTTCGGAGAAGAATTCAAAATATACCCAA
>JALWLM010000500.1 GCA_027084145.1 Crocinitomicaceae bacterium
ATATAGTATAGAAAAAGCTTTGTTTAAAATATTTCGGTAATTATGTAGTTAAATAATTTAATTAAAGAAAAATGAAAAAAATATTATTATCTCTTTTATCGATTTTTTCCTTTGTAGTTATAGGGTTTTCCCAAGTTGCAATAGCAGAGGGTGAAGATGCTTTAAATAAAAGCAAAACAACAGGAGAATATGTTTATATAATGCCGGATGAAGTTGATGCAGAAAAAGTAGAAAAAGCAGCATCTTATTATACAAGTTATTTTACAGTTGCATTTGATGATGAAACAAATAAAGCAATTGTGAAGATGAATCCAAAAGCTAAAAATAGCAGAATAATTATGGCTAGATTCCTTCTTTCATCGGGGGTGAGAGAGGTAAAAGTGGACGATAAAACTTTAAGAATGGATGAATATATCAATACTCATTTGAAATAACTACCATGCTAAGACATAAGAAAGAGCCGCATCTTTTGATGTGGCTTTTTTAATGATAATGTTTTATTTTGATTAGAGATAAAAATGTTTACTTTTGTCTTGGACTTATGAAGAAAGGTGGAGGGACAGGCCCTTTGAAACCTTGGCAACCTCCTCGAATAAACTTGAGAAAGGTGCCAAATCCGATTCGCTAAATAGCGGAAAAGATAAGTCGAAGTTGTCCTTCATCTTCATATATCTAATAAGAAGCAATTATGAAGGACATTAAAGAGATATTAAAAGAACGGATTCTTATCTTGGATGGCGCAATGGGAACTATGATTCAGCGTCATCAACTTACGGAAGAGGATTTTAGAAAAGGTTGGTTTGAAAATCATAAAGAACCTTTAAAAGGGAACAATGATTTATTATCATTGACAAGACCTGATATTATCAAAGGAATACATCAAGCATATTTTGAAGCCGGAGCAGATATTGCAGAAACCAATACTTTTTCGGGAACAACAGTTGCTCAAGCAGATTATAATTTAGAAGATTTTGTTTATGAAATTAACTACCATAGTGCTAAAATAGCAAGAGAAGTAGCTGATGAATTTACAAAAAAAGAACCTCATAAACCTCGATTTGTAGCGGGTGCAATGGGACCTACAAATAGGACGGCATCCATTTCTCCTGATGTCAATAACCCGGGGTTTAGAGCCATCTCTTTTGAAGAGCTTCGTATTGCTTATAAACAACAAGCGGAAGCACTTATCGATGGGGGAGTGGATATTTTATTGGTAGAAACTGTTTTTGACACTTTGAATGCCAAGGCAGCTTTGTTCGCGATTGATGAGGTTTTTGAAGAACGGAACAAACGGTTACCGGTTATGGTTTCAGGGACAATTACCGATCAAAGTGGAAGGACATTAACAGGTCAAACAACCGAGGCATTTTTAATATCGGTATCTCACATGGATTTACTATCTATAGGGCTAAATTGTGCTCTGGGAGCTTCTATGATGAGGCCGTATTTACAAGTTTTGAAAAGCAATGCCCCTTTTTATGTAAGCGCTCATCCCAATGCGGGTTTACCCAATGAATTTGGAGAATATGATGAAACTCCTGAATTGATGGGGGAACAAATCAAAGCTTTTTTGGAAGAAGGTTTGGTCAATATTATAGGAGGCTGTTGCGGAACAACCCCCGAACATATCAGAGTTATTAGTGAACTTGTAAAGCAATATAATCCGCATCCAATTCAAAAAGCATGAACAAGTATAAACTATTAAAATTATCAGGACTTGAACCACTTATTGTTTCTCCTGAAAACAATTTTGTTAATGTAGGTGAACGTACCAATGTAACGGGCTCAAGAAAGTTTTTACGCTTAATTAAAGAAGGAAATTTCGAAGAAGCACTTAGTGTTGCAAGAGAACAAGTAGAAGGAGGAGCACAGATTATAGATGTAAATATGGATGAAGGGATGATTGATGGGAAAGAAGCAATGATAAAATTTCTTAACCTCATAGCATCAGAACCGGATATTGCACGTGTTCCTATAATGATTGATAGTTCAAAATGGGAGATTATCGAGGCGGGACTTCAATGTATTCAAGGAAAAGGTGTTGTCAATTCTATTTCTTTAAAAGAAGGGGAAGAGATTTTTATTAAATATGCTAAAAAAATAAAACGATATGGGGCTGCGGTAATTGTCATGGCATTTGATGAAATTGGTCAGGCAGATACTTACGAGAGACGAATTGAAATTTGTGAACGTTCTTATCGAATTTTAGTGGATAAGGTTCAGTTTCCACCTGAAGATATCATCTTTGATCCTAATATTTTTCCTGTAGCAACAGGGATGGAAGAACATCGAAATAATGCGTTAGACTTTTTTCGAGCAACAAAATGGATTCGTGAAAATCTTCCTTATGCGCATGTAAGCGGAGGTGTGTCTAATGTTTCTTTTTCTTTTCGAGGGAATAATGTTGTAAGAGAAGCAATGCATGCTGCTTTTCTTTATCATGCTATTCAGCATGGAATGACAATGGGAATTGTTAATCCGTCTTTATTGGAAGTTTATGATGATGTTGATAAAGAATTATTAATAAAAGTTGAAGACGTTCTTTTAAACCGCAGAGATGATGCAACGGAAAGACTATTGGAATATGCTGAAAAAGTAAAAGGAGAAAAGGGAAAGAAGAAAAGTGTTGATTTGAGTTGGAGAGAAAAGGAGGTAAAAGAACGATTAGCATATGCATTGATAAAAGGAATTACGGATTATATTGACGAGGATGTTGAAGAATGTAGAAAGCTATATACTCATCCAATTGAGGTGATAGAAGGACCGTTAATGGACGGGATGAATATTGTCGGAGACTTGTTTGGAAATGGGAAGATGTTTCTTCCTCAAGTCGTTAAGTCTGCACGGGTAATGAAAAAGGCCGTGGCATATTTATTACCTTTTATTGAGGCGGAAAAAGGAGGGAAACAAGAGTTTGCAGGAAAAGTGTTGATGGCAACAGTAAAAGGAGATGTACATGATATCGGAAAAAATATTGTCGGAGTAGTATTGGCATGTAACAATTATGAGATCATTGATTTAGGGGTGATGGTTCCAGCATCAGAGATTATTCAAAAAGCCAAAGAACACCAAGTAGATGTCGTTGGTTTAAGTGGTTTAATTACTCCTTCTTTAGATGAGATGGTAACAATCGCCAAGGAAATGGAAAAAGAAGGACTGGATATTCCTTTGATTATCGGAGGAGCAACGACATCTAGAGTACATACGGCAGTTAAGATAGATGAACATTATAATAACGGTCAAGCGATTCATGTTTCTGATGCATCAAGAGCGGTTACCGTTGTGGAAAAATTAATAGGAAAGGAGAAAGAACTCTTTATACAAGGAATAAAAGAAGAATATCAGAGAGTTCGGGATCATTATGAAAAGAGCAGAAAACAAAAGCCGCTTCTATCAATTAAAGAAGCAAGGAAAAATCGTTTTAAAATTGATTGGGAAAGTATTAAGATTGATATTCCTAATTTTACGGGAGTAAGAGAAATAACCGTTTCGGTAAAAGATTTAATTCCTTATATTGATTGGACTCCTTTTTTTAGAACATGGCAGTTATTCGGTAAATATCCTGATATTTTAGACGATAAAATTGTAGGTCAGGAAGCTAGAAAACTTTTTCATGATGCTAAAGAAATGTTAGATCAGATCTTATTGGAATCTTGGTTGGAACATAGAGGTGTTTATGGAATATTCCCTGCAAACAGTGTCGGAGATGATATTGAAATTTATCACCCAAAGCAAAAAGAGAGACGAATACATACCCAATATACATTAAGGCAGCAGACTAAAAAGGCAGAAGGAGTTCCTAACTATGCTTTATCGGATTTTATAGCACCGAAAGAAAGTGGTATTAAAGATTATATTGGGTGTTTTGTAGTTACTTCCGGGATGGAAGCAAGAGAACGGGCCAAGACATTTGAAAAAACAGGAGATGATTATCAGGCAATTATGTTAAAAGCATTAGCAGATCGTTTAGCCGAAGCTTTTGCAGAATATCTACATGAGCATGTTCGGAAAGAATATTGGGGTTATTCCAAAAATGAATACCTAAACAATGAAGGATTGATTAAAGAAAAGTATCGAGGGATAAGACCTGCTCCCGGATACCCTGCTTGTCCTGATCATACGGAGAAAATAGGATTATTTAAACTGTTAAATGCTACGGAAAAAACGGGAGTAATCCTAACGGATAGTTTAGCTATGGATCCACCGGCAAGTGTTTCCGGATGGTATTTTGCCAGTGAACATGCAAAATATTTTGGAGTGGGAAGAATAGGAAAAGATCAAGTGGAAGATTTGGCTAAAAGAAAAGGGGTATCGTATCATGAAATGGAAAAATGGTTGCGAGCAAATATGGATTAATGTGAATTATAAGATATTTACTTCTCGCTCTAATGTAACACCGAACTTTTCTTGGATGTCTTGAATAATTTGTTCTGAAAGAGAATAAATATCATTTCCTTTTGCTCCGCCATAATTAACTAACACCAAAGCTTGTTTTTTGTGAACGCCATAATTTCCGAAAACTTTACCTTTCCATCCGGCTTTTTCAATCAACCAACCGGCGGCTAATTTTACTTTGTCATTGGAAACAGGATAATTGGGAACATGGGCGTAATGTTTTTGCAGTTCGACTAAAATATCAGTTGAAACAATAGGATTTTTAAAAAAAGAACCGGCATTCCCAATTTCTTTAGGATTAGGAAGTTTACTTTCTCGGATGGAAATAACAACTCGACTGATATCTTGTATTGTCGGCGAATTTATATTTTGTTTTTTTAGCTCATCTTTGATAGCGCCATAATCTGTTTTTAAAGAATGATGTTTTTTGGTCAATCGATAGGTGACATTAAGGATAATATATTGTCCTTTCAATTTTCTTTTGAAAACACTTTCTCGATAAGCAAACTCACATTTATCTTTATTGAAAGTGTGAATTTCTTTTGTTTTTATATGAAATGCTTCGAGTTTTTCAAATATATCTTTAATCTCTACACCATATGCTCCGATATTTTGCATAGGGCTTGCACCAACACTTCCCGGAATAAAAGAAAGGTTTTCAACTCCCCCGTAATTTTGCTCTAAACATTTCATGACAAACTGATGCCATGATTCACCTCCACCGGATTTTACGGAAACAAAACCATCACTTTCATCAATAATGTCAAATCCTTTTATTTGGTTATATAATACAAGTCCGTCAAAATTCCTTTCGGTGAAAAGAATATTACTTCCTCCGCCTAAAATAAGAAGTTTTTCATTGGGAAATTTTTCCAATAATGATTTTAATTCATCAACAGATTCAAAGGTTGAAAAATATTTTGAATAGCAATCAATTCCGAAAGTATTAAACGCTTTTAAATTAAAATTTTCCCGAACTTCCATGTTTAGAAACGATAAAAATGATTAGGGGTGATGCAGTAATGTAGTTTTACATCGGTAAAGCTAATGTCTTTAATTTCGTCAACCAGCTCATCAAATAAACTTAAACCAATGAATTTGCATCTTGGAGCACAATCTTTTAAAAAACGGTCGTAGTATCCTTTTCCGTATCCTACTCTGTGCCCTCTTTTGTCAATAGCAAGTAAAGGAACAAAAACATATTCAAAATGTTCCGCTGCAATGACTCTTCCTTTTTTAGGTTCGGGAATACCAAAAGATGAAATTTCGAGTTGACTTTCGTTTTCAAAAACAATATGTTTTAATTTTTGTGTTTTCGGATTGATTTTAGGGATCGCCACTGTTGCATCTAAACTTTTTGCTTTTGCCCAAATGTGATAAGTATTGATTTCTTTTTTTCGTTCAATAGGAAGGAAAAGACTTATTTTTTTCTTTTCAAGTTGAAATTTTTGAAAAACGGAAAAGGCTATTTTCTGGGATATTTCTTCCAGCTTTCTAGGAGACAATGTTTGTCTCTTCTCCATAAACTTTTTCCTCAACTCTTCTTTTTTCATTATTAAAACCGTTAACGACAACGAATATAATAGATTTTTCAATATAGTCTGTAAGTCAAGTTCTTTTATCCGATTGATTTTAATATAAGTGTTAATAAAAATGATTAAATTTGACAAAGACCATTATTAAATGAAGAATGAGAAATAGTTTAGTTTTTATTTTCATGATACTTGGGTTTTCAATACTAGCTCAAGTAACTGATGATTTTTCTGATGGAGATTTTACGAATAATCCAACGTGGGGGGGAACGACAACTGATTATGTTGTTAATGTTTCTTCACAGTTACAGTTAAACAATACAATAGCATCAACATCTTATCTTTCCATTCCACATGGATTGACTACTTTAGATGATAAAGAATGGGTGTTTTGGACAAAGCAATCTTTTTCACCTTCAGGTTCTAATAACGGGAGAGTGTATCTTACCGCAAATAATTCGGATTTATCTAGTGATCCTGACGGATTTTATGTTCAATTAGGGGAGTCAGGTTCGGGGGATGCGATTCGTTTGTTTAAAGTAATAGGTGGTGTGCATACTGAAATTTTAGCAGGACCGTCAGGTCAAATTGCATCGAGCTTTGAAGTTAGGATCAAAGTGGTAAGAGATAATGCTGCTAATTGGGAATTATATGCAGATATTACAGGGGGACAAAATTACACTTTATTAGGAACTGTAAATGATGCTACGGTATTGTTAGGAACGCATTTTGGTTTTTTGGATAATTACACCGTGAGTAATGCAACGAAGTTTTATCATGATGATGTTTACATCGGAAATATCGTTGTGGATTTAACGCCTCCTGTATTATTATCGGCAACACCTGTTTCTGCAACCCAAATAGATGTTTTATTTGATGAAGCAATTGATCCGGCAACAGCACAAATAACAAGTAATTACAACTTAAACCCTTCTATTTCGATAACAGGAGCAAGTGTTGATGTATCCAATAACGCTTTAGTTCATTTAACACTTGGAGTAAATTTGACCAACGGAACTCTGTATGATCTTACCACCAATGGTATTGCAGATTTGAACGGAAACCTTTCTTCAGCACAAACCGTAAATTTTTCATATCTTGTTGCTGAAACGCCCGCTTTTGGGGATATTATTATTACAGAATTTTTATGTGATCCAACGCCTGTTGTCGGGTTAAAAGAGGCGGAGTTTGTAGAAATATATAATGCAAGTACAAAAATATTTGATGTACAAGGTTGGAAAATAGGAGACGCTTCTTCACAAGGTACTTTACAGCAAATGTGGTTGATGCCCGGAGATTATTTGATATTAACATCAACAAGTAATGTTGATTCATTTACAGTTAACAATAAAGTAGGAGTAACAAGTTTTCCCAGTTTAAACAATTCGGGAGATGATATTGTATTAAAATCAGATTTAGGGTTGACACTGGATTCAATCAGCTATACGGATAGTTGGTACAAAGATCCTTCAAAGGAAGATGGAGGGTACTCTATCGAAAGGATTAATTTAAACCATCCATGTTCGGATGAAAACAATTGGAAAGCATCCGAAGATAATAATGGAGGTACACCGGGACTACAAAATTCGGTATATGACCTGACACCGGATAATCAAGCACCTGAGATTACTTCGTTACTTGCGCAAACACCTAATTTTTTAGAAGTTCATTTTAATGAAGGCATGGATTCTTTGTCATTGGTAAATGCTTCAGTGTCAATAACGCCGGTACTAACTGAACAAAACCGTTATATTTTGAAAAAGCATCCTAAAAAAATGACATTGGAATTTGCAGAAAATCTGACGCCTTCTCAGACGTATCAATTTGAAATTCAAAATGTGAAAGATTGTTGGCAAAATACAGCATCTGTTTTATCCGGAAAATTTGCTTTACCCGAAATACCCGCAAAAGGAGACTTGGTAATTAACGAAATTTTGTTTGACCCTGTTACGGGAGGAAGTGATTGGGTAGAAATTTATAATAATTCCGATAAATTAATTAATTTAAATGGATTGGAATTGGCTAATTTAAGTAATGATACTATTTCCAATAATAAAATAATAAATGTTGATTTTTTATTATTTCCAAAAGAATTAGCAGTTGTTTCAGAGGATACTTTGCAGGTCATACAGTATTATCCGGCACACCAATTAGGACGTTTTATTGAAATGGATTTACCGAGTTATCCAAATGATGAAGGAACGGTCTTTCTGATTCATCAAAATGAAGTTTTAGATGAGGTGAGCTATTCAGATGATTGGCATTTTCCCTTGTTAGATGATAAAGACGGAAAATCATTAGAACGTATTGACCCTAAAGGGGGTTCAAACGATCCGAATAATTGGCATACTGCAGCGGAGTCGATTGGATTTGGAACACCGGGACAACCCAATTCACAATATTCACCTGCCTCTGTTTTGGGCGATTTTGAATATATTGATGATGTTTTTTCACCCGATAGTGATGGTTTCCAAGATGTTTTACAAGTAAGTTATCGTTTACCTGAAGGTGGGATGATGTTGTCTTTTACGGTTTATGACAGTCAAGGAAGATTAGTTAGAAGAGTTCTTCGTTCGGAATTAGTAGGTCCGGAAGGGATTTTTATTTGGGATGGTGTTCGAGATGATGGGACGAAAGCAAGTATTGGGGCTTATATAGGATTATTAGAGGCAATCGGTGTTACATCGGGAACCCACATTGTTAGAAAGAAAGTATTTACGCTGGCAGGAAGAAAGTAGAATGAAAATTTCACCGGGGTCTTCAGGTTGGATTGCAAAATATTTTTCCTTGGTAGATCAGGGGGAGATTATTTTAAAAATACCTCGAAAATTTGGTCTAAAAAAAATGAAAATGCTGCATCAAGTATTTTCTCAAACAGGAATTGTTTATGGATATCCTATTGGATATATCTTTGCAAGGAATATTGATACCACAGAATGGACAAACCGCGAAAAGATAAAGTTCTTGCTTTTTGAAAGTTTACTACTGATATACCTAGTTAATCAAGAAAAACAGCCTTTTTCTCGAAAAGAATTTGAATCTCACCTAATGGATTTTTACAAGCAACACCATTCGAGTTCATTACTTTATTTGCTAAAACGTTGGATAGATTTTTCTAAAGAAGAGCAACAATTAGAGAAAATTTTAAATAGTAGAGTAGATATTCGTTCGAATATTTTTGATGATGATTGGTGGACATCTTTATTGAATAATGTTTTCTGTTTTTTAGATATTATATTGTTTGATGAATTTTTGTTTAAACAAAGAGAAGATGCTTTATCAAGTTATCAAGATTATGCAGAGAAAGTATTAATGGCAAGTATTCTTTCTTCGCAATCCGATAATGAAATACACCCATCCGAAAAATCTATTTTCAGAGTGTTTTTAGCTTCATCGGATTTACCTGAAGAACGAAAATCTTTTTTTGAACAAAAATTTGAAAAAGGAGCAGATTGGAGTG
>JALWLM010000501.1 GCA_027084145.1 Crocinitomicaceae bacterium
TTATTTTAACCGTTAAATAAAGTACTTCGTTTTGATGAATCGTCTCTTGATGTATTCTCGATTTTAATGAAAAAGTGCCTACAGCTCCACAAAATGATAGAGGCTCCGGCAAAGGAAGCGGTAATACATAAATACTTTTCTTTTCTGCAATCATGGGTAACAATCCTTTTTCTGTCGAAAGTGTTATTTTGAAAGGTAAAATATTCATGTGTCCAACTCTCCCCGGTAAAATATTTTTTTTATCTATCGAAAAGTAGTAATACCGTCGATTGTTGACCCTTTTTTCTTTTAAGTCAATTACTCCCGGGTGAGCTAATTCATGACTTTCCATAAAACCGTCAAAACTATACGACTCATATCTTTCAATATTAACAGGTAGGGGAACGGAATAAATTTCAGCAGCGACAAAGACAGGTTCTCCCAAATAACATGTGTCTTTAGAAGTGAAAATTTGTGCTTTCCCTCCGGTGTTGGTGTCAAAACTATCATTGTTGTTACTTCCTTTCTTAACAGTTACTTTTACTCTATTTGAATAATAACGTTTACCATTCACCTCTATCAGCGCCGGTCCTACAGTAAAGGTCCCTTCTTTAAGGAATGAACCGGTCTTAGAAAGCGTATAATTGGTAACCCATCTTCCCTTCGAACCATTAAAAGTTTGATTGACACTTTCAAAAGAACCGTATTCTTGAAATATATTGTTCAGATTTTCAATGTAAACCCTTCCCGAGGTGTTACTCGAAACACTAATGGTTACCTCTTCTCCGGCAGATAACGTCGAAGGCTCTACCGTCAATGTTATTTTTACCGATTGAGCAAAACTTAAAGAAGTTATAATTATCAATATGACTTGTATTAAAACTTTCATTTCACCAATCTTTACCTGATTTCGGAAGGTCTCCTCCCTGTGCTTTTCTTACTTTTTGTTTAGTCTTTTTTTCTTCATCTAACAACTGTTTTAACACCTTATTGGCCTGACGTTCAGGAAAAGGCTGTTTTTTTTGATTCTTTGGTTTCGATTTTTGTGATTTGTTTTGTGGTTTCTGTTGATTTTGAGGACTGCTATTTGGTTGGTTTTGATTGTTATTATTAGAATTATTATTCTGTGGTTGTTGTTGCTTGGACTGTTGTTTTTTTAATTGTCGCAAAGCCTGTGATAAATTATATTGCGTATCCTTTCCTGCTCTTAATTTTAATGCTTTTTGGTAGTTTTCTATTGCTTTTTGATAGTCTTTTTTCTGATAATAAATATTCCCTAAATTATGATAATATTTCGCTTTTTCGTCTTTGCTTTTCTCTTTTTGAATTAGATTTTCATAATATTTAGAGGCATCATCCAACTCTTTGATTCTATATTTTGTTTGAGCAATTTCCTCTGAAAAATCAATAGAATCGGGAGCTGTTTTTTTAGCGGAGTGATAATACCTTAATGCTGTTTTATAATCTTTACTTCGATATTTATGACGAGCATACCGCAAAGAATCCAGCCATTCTTGTGAAAAAGAAACAGAGGCAAATAACATCAATAACACAACAAGACTTCGTTTCATTTTAACGGGAAAAACAAAAAACAATAATAAGAACAAGGTTGCCAAAAATAAAGGAATCAAATAAACTTCCTTTTTGGTTTTAAAATCTACTATTTTTGTCTTTGCTTTAATCTTCCTTAAATCATCTATTAACTCCGAAACATTAGGAGATTCACTTCGCACAATATAAAGGTTCCCGCCTGCTTCTTTCGCTAACTCTTTTAAAAATGGCAGGTTTAATTTTGAAATAATAGCATCTCCATTTACGTTCACTTTATATCCTCTTTCAGGACGGTAGGGATTTTTAGGAATGCTCCCCCCCGACTCTGTTCCAATACCAACTGTAAATAATTTTATCCCTTCCATCCCTAAATCATTTAACACACCCGAAGGATCTTCTTCATGATGCTCTCCATCAGTGATTAAGACGATAACTTTTGCCGCCTTATCTGCTGAAAAACCTCTTTTTGCTTCTTTTAATCCCTCGGTAATATTTGTTCCTTGACTCGATACCATTGCTGTTTCTACCTCATCGAGATAAAGCCGCGCAGCATGGTAATCAGAAGTAAGGGGTAATTGAGTAAAAGCAGAGTTTGCAAATAAGGT
>JALWLM010000502.1 GCA_027084145.1 Crocinitomicaceae bacterium
ATGTTAAATCTTCCATACGATGATAAATTAACTGTTGCTGAAAAAATTACAGAGCAAATCGGTGTGATAGGAGAAAAATTAGAACTTTCTGCTCTTGGAATTGTTAAAGCAGAGCAAGTAGTAGTTTATAATCACCCCGGAAACCAATTGGCATCTGTTGTTGGTTTAAACAAATCTTCTGAAGAAGTAAAAGAAGCAGGAAGACAAGTAGCAATGCAAGTAGCAGCAATGAATCCTTTGGCATTAAACAAAGAAGGAATTGATGAGGCTACAATAGCAAGAGAATTAGAAGTTGGTAAAGAACTTGCAATTCAAGAAGGGAAACCGGCTGAGATGGCTGAGAAAATTGCTCAAGGTCGTTTGAATAAATTCTTCAAAGAAAATACATTGCTTAGTCAAGCATTTGTAAGAGATAACAAACTTTCAGTTGAACAATTCTTAAAAAGTGTTGATCCTGAATTAACAGTAACAGAATTTAAGAGAGTTTCATTGAAATAAATTAAATTTTATAAGAAAGATTAAAAAGCCATTCGCAAAACGAATGGCTTTTTTTTTAATTTCTATTATTCATCGAAAAAACATTATTTGAAATCAGTATATTTGTGAGCAGAAAATAAAAAACATGAAATATAAAAGAATACTTCTAAAGTTAAGTGGCGAATCTTTAATGGGAGAGAAGTCTTTTGGGATAGATAATAACAAATTAAAAAGTTATGCTCAGCAGATAAAAGAAATACATGATCAAGGAGTAGAAATAGCAATTGTTATAGGAGGAGGAAATATTTTTAGAGGGGTTCAAGCTGAAGAAGGAGGTATGGATCGTACACATGGAGATTACATGGGGATGCTGGCAACGATGATTAATGCAATGGCTTTACAAGCGGCGTTAGAGTCGGAAGAAGTGCAGACAAGATTGCTTTCAGCGATAGAAATGAAAGCAATAGCAGAACCTTTTATTCGAAGAAGAGCAGTAAGACATTTGGAAAAAGGTAGAGTTGTTATTTTTGGAGCAGGAACAGGTAATCCTTATTTTACAACAGATTCTGCAGCATCTTTAAGAGCAATAGAAATCGAAGCAGACGTTATTTTAAAAGGAACTCGAGTTGATGGAATTTATACGGAGGATCCTGAGAAAAATTCAAATGCAACGAAATATGATATGATTACGTTTGATGATGTGTATAAAAGAGGATTGTCCATTATGGATTTAACGGCATTTACTCTTTGTAAAGAAAATAATTTGCCAATCATTGTTTTTGATATGGATACACCGGGTAATTTAAAAAAGGTGCTTCAAGGAGAACAAGTAGGAACTTTAGTTAGAAATTAAATATAAGAATATGAGTGAAGAATTAAACATGGTTTTTGATGACTTAAAAACATCAAATGATAAGACAATAAAACATTTAGAAGTAGCACTTTCTAAAATACGAGCGGGGAAAGCTTCTCCCGAGATGCTTCAAGGAGTGATGGTTGAATATTATGGGACACCAACACCTTTACAGCAGGTAGCAAATATCAACACAATCGATGCGAGAACAATTACTGTGCAACCCTGGGAAAAAGGACTTCTGGCTGAAATAATGAAGGGAATTATTAATTCTAACTTAGGTTTTGCACCGCAAGATAATGGAGAAGTTGTGTTAATTAATATTCCACCTTTAACGGAAGAAAGAAGAAGAGAGTTGGTGAAAATGGCAAAAGCGGAGATGGAGCAAGCTAAAATAGGATTTAGAAATAATCGTAAGGATGCTCTTTCTATGGTGAAGCAATTAAAGGAAGAGGGATTGTCTGAAGATATGGTAAAAGATGCGGAAGAAGAAATACAAAAGATAACTAATGCTTACTATAAAAAAGCAGAAGATTTATTGAGCATTAAAGAAAAAGATATTATGACAATTTAATCTATAAAAAGATGAAAAGTGAAAGCCGCACCTTTTAAGTGCGGTTTTCTTATTTCAAATCGTACCTTTGTTTTCAGATTAAATCTAATTGTGTTATGAAAATTAAGTCAGCAAAGTTTGTTATATCAAATACAGATATTTCAAAATGTCCTAAGGATAACAAACCTGAATATGCTTTTATCGGGCGTTCTAATGTCGGAAAATCTTCTTTGATAAACATGTTGACCGATAATAAAAAATTAGCTAAGACTTCGGGAAGACCCGGAAAAACACAATTAATCAATCACTTTTTAATCAATGATGAATGGTACTTGGTTGATTTACCGGGGTATGGTTATGCTAAAGTCTCTAAAAAATCAAGAGCCAAATTCGAAAAGTTTATTTCAGAATATTTGTTGAAAAGAGAAAATTTAGTCAATGTTTTTGTCCTATTGGATGCACGGCTGGAACCGCAAAAAATTGATTTGGAATTTATGAATTGGTGTGGAGAAAAAGAAATCCCTTTTTCGATGGTTTTCACAAAAGTAGATAAATTATCAAGTTCTGCTCTTCAAAAGAATTTAGCAAAATATAAAAAAGAAATGTTAAAGTACTGGGAAGAGCTTCCTCCTGTGTTTACAACTTCTGCAGTTTCCAAATTCGGGCGAGAAAAATTATTGAATTATATCGATAATTGGAATCAAGCTATTTTAGAAACAAAATAACTAAAGATTAAAATTGTAAATAGACAAAAGGAGCAGATTCACTTCCAACAGCTTGATAAACTAAAACAATAATAATGGAAACCGCAACAACTTGCACAGGAATAGGTAAAGCGGTATAGGCATCTTCCCAAAGTTTTTTAACCTTAGCAGGTAGCCAGTGGACAATAAAACCGAATAACATTATCCAAAAAACAGCTTGGTAAGTTGAAAGAATGGTTAAGAAAGCATCCCAACTGAAATCAAAGTGATTCCATATTTGATTAAGCATTTTTAAAGGAACCCCCTCATCTTGTACTTTAAACCAAATACGAGTAAATGTAATGAAGTTGAATGTAAGAAAAATTTTCCAAAAGTGGGCTAACCAGAAATTGCTGTTTTCATAAGGGCTAATCTTCCTCCAATATTTGTAAATAACTAAAGCAAGACCATTCATTGCTCCCCATATGACAAAGTTTTCACTTGCTCCGTGCCACAATCCACCGACTACCATTGTGATGAGTAAGTTTAAATCTCGATGAACATAACGTTTAAAATCAGGAATTGTAAGTAATCCGATAATATAGAGGAGTGTTAAAATAGCATAAATATAAATTAGCCAAAGCATTTGTGTAATGAAAATGAGAAATATGAAAATTATGAAGATGGCAATATAAGAACCAATTGTACCTGTTCTATTGCCTCCTAAAGGAATGTATAGGTAATCACGGAGCCATGATCCGAGAGATTTGTGCCAACGTCTCCAAAATTCAGCAACACTTTTTGCTTTGTAAGGCGAATCAAAATTAGGTTTTAATTGAAAACCCATGATTCGTGATAATCCAATTGCCATATCCGTATATCCGGAGAAGTCGGCATATATATGTAATGAGTAAGCCCACATGGCTAATACACTAACAAAACCGGGGTAAGATTCAGGGGTGAATACAATTTTATCAATGAAATGAATGACAAGGAAGTCGGCAATAACGATTTTTTTGATCAAGCCTTTAATGATTTGGATGACGGACCAACTAAAAGCATTTTTATCAAGTGAGTAAGGTTGTTCTATTTGAGGGATTAAATCTCTAGCTCTAACAATCGGTCCCATTACAAGTTGTGGGAAGAATGTTACAAAGAACATGTAATCAAAAAAATTACGAACGGGTTTAATTTCTTTTCTGTAGATGTCAACGACATAACTGATATTTTGAAAAGTAAAAAAGGAGACTCCTACGGGAAGAAGTATTTTTTCTACAAATGTTCCTTCTCCGAAAATGTTATTCCCAAAACGGGAAAAATGATTAATGAGTTCATAATTGGTATGAAACACTTCGTTAAATGAGTCAGTGAAAAAGTAAGCATATTTAAAATACCCCAGAATGAACAAATTAAAAATAGCAGAAGCCGCAATAATCCATTTCTTTCCCCATTCTTTTCTTGCTTTATAGATTTGTTTTCCAAGAAAGAAGTTAGCGGTAACACTAATCAATAATAAAAGGAAATATAGACCCGATGTTTTATAAAAAAAGAAAATACTGACTGCAGATAAATAAATACTACGTACAAGTTTCTGTTTATGCAAAAAAGAAAAGAACACCATGACTAGAAGGAAGAATAACCAGAAGTCGAGTTTGGTAAAGACCAATGAACTTCCATCACCGATTTCAGTACTAAAAATCGTTTGAAATCGATAAAGTAATCCTTCTAATAAAAGTTGTATTTTATCTGTCAATATCATAAGTGTCTTCAAATTGCTTTAAAAATTTCATGAATGCATCAATAAATAATCGAGATTTAAAATGATACCCTTCAAACGTGAAATGGATTAAATCAGATCGCATTAGTTGATTGTTTCTCCAAGTTTTACTAGAACCTAATTCACCCATAATACCATATAAATCCCAAACTGCCATTTGGTATTTTTCAGCTAATTGGATAATCATCTCTCTTTCTCGGGCAATATTTCTGTTAAGATATCTTCGTCTGTAATATGAGTCATTTGGAACTGTAAGTAATAAAGCACAATGAGGATTAACGCGTAAAGCCATTTGTATCATCTCCTCTAAATTTTGTCGATAAACTTCAGGTTTAAAATCATTATACGGTACATTCCCATCATTTGTCCCTACAGAGTAAGCAAAAAAGTCCGGAGGGTAAATTTTCAACTGTTCTTCAAAACGAATATTGTCTAAATAGGTGTATAATCCGGCTCCATTAACTCCTATGGCATTATAAGAAAATCCCGATTCATTGTTTGTAAGTAAAAAGCCATAAAGTTCTAATTCTGGGACTTCTTTGAATTTTTGTACAAACTGCACATCAAAAGAATCTATTGGGTCGGTAAAGAAAACATCTGTCATTCCCAAGGTCTTGTCATGGCGGATTTTTTCGATAAGAATTTCATCTTTTCCAAAATTGATGTCATAAGGAAATTCTCCGATGTTGTGAAAAATGCGAATACGTTGTATCGGTGGTTTGCTGGTTGTTTTTCTATATTTAAATTTTAGGTTGATAGCAGAATCTGCACAGGTAATAATATAACCGCTTATTCCATAATCAAATCCTATTTTTTTAGGTTTATTTTTAACACTTCGATATCCTGTCCAATGATTATCAGATGTAAATCGATAATTACCGGGGTTATTACTTTTGGCTAAATTAAACGGGAAAACCCAACCACGTTCTCCGGGCAATCCTTCCCAGTTTTCTTGTAAAAATGTTCTAATGTCATGTGTGTAAATATCTGCTTGCAGGTGAGACCCACCGATGTGATACAGATTTAACTTTCCTTTTTTTGTTTGAATAACGTCTTTAAATTTTTTATAGAAGACTTCAAAGTTAGGGCTTTCTTTTGTGTAGAATTTAAAGTTGTTTTTTGAATAATCAACAAAAGGGTAGAGCGTATCGTATATGGTGTCTAAGTATAAAAAATCATTAAATTGATAAGTAGATAGAGAATCATTTTGTCCAAAAGAAACGGATGAAATAAACAATAATAGGATAAGTGCTTTTATTTTTCTCATTTCTTTTCTGACTTCCATTTAATGTATTGGGAGATGAATGAATTGTAAAACATTTGAGAGGCAAATTTTGCGCCTTTATTGGTGAAGTGAATGTAATCTTTTCCTGCAAGTCCTTGTTCTACCCAAGAAGGCATTGAATTTTGTCCTCCCATTGCTGCATATAAATTCCAGAAAGCTGCACCACATTCCAGTGATACGCGTTTCATCTCTTCAGTGCAATAAGGTAAAAACGGATAAGTGGTATAAATACCATCTTCCAATTTAGACATGTCACTTGGACCGATAACAACTACCATGCTTCCGGGCATTGTTTTTTGTACGGTTTTGATTTGGCTTTTGAACCAATTCGCATAAGAGGTGACATCACTACTGTCTTTAAAATAGATAACAGAGTTTCCTCCAAATTGCATGATGACTAACTGTGTGTTTAATTCATGATACATCGGTTTTAATGTGCTATTTTTAATTCGATTAAAGACCGTACCACTCGAACCTCTCATTGCAATGTTAGCTACTTGAACACCATAATCACCCTCCAAAGAAAATCCACAAATGTTAGGACTTATTTTCCCTGAAAATTCATATTTTAATTTTTCAGGCGTACCGGGAAAAGAAAGTGAAAAGGTATGTTGTTTTCCATCTGTGATGAGTTCTTCTTCGTGAATCAATGCGTCATTGTTGTAAACCCTTAAACGCGTAGGACTTACGCAATCATTATAATGCAAGCGGACGTGATTAAACTTTCTCGCTCTTGAATAAGCAATTTTAGAGGGACTAATCTCTATCCAAGCTGTTTTTAAAGGCAGTGAATCAAGGACAAAAGTAGAGTCGTTCAAATCGTATTCGGGGGTAAAACGAGATGCAGAAGCCAAAGCACCGTATTTACGAGAAATAAGTTTTTCTCCTCCAAAAGCAGTATATCGAGTCCAATGATCAGAATAACGTTGTTTAAATGTAAATGTGTTATAAACATTTGTAGCAGGAATCAGCCCCGGGCCATATCCCCCGAATTGCAGTTGTATTTTTTGACGAATATAGCTGGTCATTCGATCTCCTTCTATTTGAGAATCTCCATAATGTAAAATTGAAATTTTCTTTTTTAATGAGGCACAATCAGATAGAATTTCAAAAAAACGGAATAGATTTTCTTTTCCTTTCTCATTGAATTGAAGTTCTTTTAAAAGTGTTTTGTCATGGGTAATATCCCCTGAAGGTTCTCCTAAATCCCCTGTCGATTTCCCGTTGTATTTAACCAAAGAGTCGATGTTGTCAGCGACCATCGTGGTGTCGATATTTTCTAAAATGTTTGTAATATCTTTTTTTTCTTGTACCGGAGGGTTGGCAAAATGTTCAAGAGATAAAAATTTGAGTTTTTGATTCCCGATTGTCCATCCTGAATCAGGGAAAAATAGGGCAATGGGCAAAAGGAGTAATAAAACACCTAAAATAAAAAAAATAACGATATGTGGACGGATTTCCTTCAATCTTATTCTGCTAATTTAAACTCGGACGCATGTTCTTTTATCCATTGCAGTTTTTCTAGTATTTCATTTAAATCAAAAGAGGTGACAAGTGTCATTCGATGTTCTTTGAAGTGTGAGATTCCTTTAAAATAATTGGTGTAGTGCCGTTTCATTTCGGCAATTCCTAAAGTTTCACCTTTCCATTTGATACTCATTTTGAGATGCTCCATACAAGCATCAACACGGTCTTCTATACTTGGTTTTGGAAGAATTTCTTTTGTTTCGATATAATGTTTTATTTCTTTGAATATCCAAGGGTTTCCTATTGCAGCCCTACCAATCATAATACCATCTACTCCATATTTGTTTTTATATTCGACCGCTTTTTGAGGGGTATCAATATCGCCATTCCCAAAAACGGGAATGTGCATTCGAGGATTATTTTTGACTTCTCCGATTAAGGTCCAATCGGCTTCGCCTTTATACATTTGTTTTCGTGTCCTTCCATGGATAGAAATAGCTTCAATTCCGACATCTTGCAGTCGTTCAGCAACTTCAACAATGTGTTTTGATTTTTCATCCCAGCCCAGTCGCGTTTTTACGGTGACAGGTAATCGGGTGGATTTTACAATTTCGGCTGTCATCTTCACCATTTTTGGGATGTCTTGTAAAATTCCTGCACCGGCACCTTTACAGGCTACTTTTTTTACCGGACAGCCATAATTGATATCTATGATATCAGGATTTGTTTTTTCAATGATTTCAGCCGAGCGTTTCATACTTTCAATATCAGCTCCAAATATTTGAATACCAATGGGACGCTCATATTCGTAAATATCTAATTTCTGAACGCTTTTAGCGGCATCTCGGATAAGACCTTCGGAAGAAATAAACTCGGTAAACATTAAATCGGCACCATGACGTTTGCATAAAGCCCGAAAAGGAGGATCACTCACGTCTTCCATTGGAGCCAAGAGCAAAGGAAAATCCCCCAATTCAATATTTCTAATTTTTACCATTCTGCAAAAGTAAGCATAATGTTAAAAAACTATTCAAAAATAAGCTCTTCACTTTCTTGCTCTTGTTCTTCTTTCATTTTTTTCAGCCAACGATTAATCTTCTTGTTTTTTTGTTTCTTTTCAAAATCAATAACCGTATCGGAAGCCGAAGGTTGAAAGTTAATTTCGATTTCTTCGGTTTGTTGATCTGTTGTTTGATATTCTTGAATAGTAGAATCTTTTTTATAGAGTCCAAGTTCTGATTTTAACATGGATTTTAGATTCTCTTTTTCTTGTTTGTGATATTCTTTCCTCTTTTCTTTGGCTGTTTCCTTATCCCATTTAAATTGAGGATGATCAATGGTACCGTACATTTTTAAGAAAATCCATATTCCCGTTCCATCATCTACAATTTCTCCGAATTCACTTTTTTCTTTCGTTTTTAAATCTTTTAATCGAAAAGCAAATCGGTAATCAATTTTATTGTCGAATGTTTGTGTTCCTGAAAGGGTTAAATCCAATAATGAAGATTGAATTAACATTTTGGGAATCATGATTTTTTGATTACGAATATGAATCGTGTTTTTCAATTGTTTGAAGCGTAAGTTTTTTAATTGTTTTTTTAAGTATTCCAAATCCTTCTTTTTTAAGACGAGTTTTGCACTTGATGTTTTTAAATTTTCAATAATCTCTTTGAAAAGAGGTACATTTCTAAGTGCTCCATGATCAATTTGCAGGGCTATTTTAGATTGTATCTTTTCGGATAAAATACCATTTTTTAAATGAAAGGGTGCCGTAAATGTCATATTCAATTTGGCTTTTCCAAAAATATGTTGATCCGTAATAGTGTTTTGATGAAATTGATCCCAAACTCTAAAGACTCTTTGAATATCAATGTCTTGAGAGGAAACATCTGTATGGATATAAAAAGTTTCCGGATGTTTTTCTTCAATAGTAATTGTACCGATGGCTGTTGCTCCAGAGTTTTTTACGGTATATCTTGGGAAATGAATGGTTCGTTTGCTGTAATTCATGTTCCCTTTTAAATCATAAAACGTTTTTTGTTCGTAGATTAATTTTTTAATGTCTAAAAATACATCTCCTCTAATTTTATCAGGAAGAATAAAACTGTTTTGATCAATAATTTGGACTTCTTTTTCTTTGGATGCTAGCTCTTGTAAGCTTACTCTTTTGGAAGTTAAATTTAGATTGGCAATGAGTAAGCCTTCTTTGGATAGGTAATCTTTTACGTTTTGAAGTACTCCGGACACTTGAAAATC
>JALWLM010000503.1 GCA_027084145.1 Crocinitomicaceae bacterium
ACATCATTTTTCAAATTCTTTTTTAAATCTAAATTCAACGAATATGCATTTACTTTTTCAAAACGTCTTCGGATATATGCGCTCCCTGTATTCCTGTCATGCCTGCTTTCCTTAAACTGTTGAAATGCAAGCGTTAAACGAAATTCTTCAAATAATTTAGATGAGGATTCAATATGATACATTAAACGACTGGATAACCATTTTTGAGGGCCGTAATACCACTCTGCTTTATCTAAAATACCATCTTGATTTTTATCTTGTGTCAGACGATCATACCTCGGTGCATTAGAGGTTGTTGAATAGATCAATGTATATTCCAATTCTTGCTTTTCTGAAATTTTAAATCGAATTTTTTGTATCGCATTCATTTGGCTATAACCTGAATAGAGCTGTAACCGTTTATTTTTATTAATTAATATTGTATCTTTTCCGTGCAATATCGTTTGATAAACGGGTCTTAAAAAAGCTGAATCTCCATAACGTCCTGTTAGTAAATCATCAAAATCAGAATATGATAATGAAGTAAAAGTTGCCCATTTTTGCTTTCCGAATTTAAAAGACAAATTCCCCGTTAATTCATTGTTTGCAGAGGAATACCGAGTTAACGCTTTTAGTTTCACTAACAATGTTGAATCCAATGAAAAAGAAGGTTCAACCGTTTTAAAATGCATCACTCCGCCAATAGCATCACTCCCATAGTTTACTGCTCCGGGACCAAAAAGAACTTCAACGTTTTCCAGTGCATTTGGGTCAATTGAGATGACATTTTGTAAATTCCCCGAACGAAAAATCGCATGATTCATACGCACTCCATCTACAACAATCATTACCCGGTTTGCTCCAAATCCTCTTAATTGAGGAGAACCTCCGGCTTGTTGACTCTTTTGAATAAAAACACTACCACTTGTCTCTAATAAATCTGCTGTGGTCTGCGGATCTAGCAAAGAAAGTTTTTTCATGTTCAAAGAAACTATTTTTGCGGAAATATCACGTTTTTCTGATTTCCATCTACTTGCTGATACAACCGTTTCTGATATGGAAACTCGATCTTCAAATAATTCAATCGTTTTATACTTTTTTAATTCAGCTAAAGCGATTGTTATTCTTTCATAACCAGGGTAATAAAACTGTAAACTGTCACAAAGTTTAAAATGTTCGAGAGAAAATTCTCCTTTATTATTGGTCAAACGCTTTTCATCATTTGAAATACACCGAATAACAACTCCCGGAATCCCTTTTTGATCGATGTGGTCTATTACTTTAATTTTCTGAGCAATTCCCTCTCTAACAAAAAACAATATTATGAAGAAACAAAAAAGTCTTTGCATCAATTCTTTTTTCTAAAACTATATTTGCATTATGGAAATATCCTTCAAACATACCAAAACTTTTCGATACGTCTTATGGAATCATCAAGAAGATGTCGATACCATTCTTTATGTTCTTCATGGATATGGACATTTAGTCCGCTATTTTATACGAAAATTCCAGTCTGTTTCTAAAAATATTTTAGTCGTTGCTCCGGAAGGAATGCATCGCTTTTACTTAAACGGCTCTTCAGGACGTGTAGGAGCATCATGGATGACAAAAGAAGCAAGAGAACATGATATTGAAGACAACATCAGCTATCTTAATGAAGTAGATCGTATTATATCCAAACAGTTCCCATCTATTTCAAAAAAAATATTACTTGGATTTTCTCAAGGTGGTGCTACGGCTCTGAGATGGTTTGAAAAAGGGAATCCTTCCTTTGACGGATTAATTATTTGGGGGAGTGATTTGGCTTATGACACTAATTTAAGTACTAAAAACATTCCACAATCTTATTTTGTATTAGGAAATAATGACCCTTATTTCAAAAATGAAGGTAGTAAAAAAGTTATTGAAGAATATATATCTTTGGGTTTTAATTTTATTCCATTTAAAGGAGAACATGATATAGAACAAAAAACACTCAATAAAATTTTAAATAAAATTATTTTGGCATAAAATATGCTTTTACTCTAAAAACAAAAATTAAAAAAATGAAATTACTTTTTACTTTATCCGTATTTCTTTTGACAACAATTACTGCTTTAGCTCAGGATTCTCTAGCTATATTAGAGAAATTATCAGAAAAAATG